>JACOMV010000306.1 GCA_014324065.1 Hormoscilla sp. SP12CHS1
TGAGACGATTTTGAACAAAATTACGAGATCCAGAGGGGCCCTAAGTGGAGAGCGGGAGACGAACTGGAGAACGATTTTCTGTCTATGCACAGATTGAACAATTTGTCAAGCTTTATTAGTGGACTGACGCTCTAGTCAATGGCAACCCGATCGATCTGAGTTTTAATCCCATTGATGATATCTTCAACGTCCTTGTTAGGATTAGCGGTAAAGGGAAGCTGACTAAGAGGATACTTGTCAAACGTCTTCAGGTACTGCTTAACAAGCCCTATGACAGAATCAAGTAATTCCGGCGAGACCACCACGCTTTTGATAACCTCGAGTAGAAGCTAGAAACCGAGCTTCTCGTGCCAGCAATTCAATATTCGCTCATTCAAAATTATTCATTGCCCAACCTATTGAAAACAATGCTTTCAGAATATCAACCTCTGCAAGCGCGATCGCCGCTCGACGCTATCTGAATACTCTCACCAAAGAAACCCGGTAACATGAGCCGACAATCTATCTAGGGAAGATCTGTTCCCACAAAAACTTTAACGAAATCATCTTTCACGCTGATGAGGGTCCAACCCCGATCGTCAGCCTCATCCAGGGCCTCGTTCACATGGTCGGAGTCTGCGGCTTCTTGATAATGTTCCCGAGCTTCATCGTCATGCCTGACCAACATCATTAAATCGCGGCCGTTGCCATCATCAGTATACTGCAACATTTGCAAATCGCCATTGGAATTACCCACTGCCATGATGGGCCTCTTGCCAATGTCGCGCTGTATGCCCACTGGTTTTTCTTCTTCATCATTGTAAAAGAACAGGTCAGAACTGCGCACTACAGATGGATGTCCCAATCTATTTTTAAACTCGGTTATGACTAGCGAACCAATCACATTTTCCCGTGGTATGCTATAGTATTCGTCTGCAAAAGAACGAATAAAATCTGCATCGCCACCGGAACAAATATATACTTGGAACTCATTGTCTTGGAGATAATTGAGCAACTCAACCATCGGTTTGTAGATCAAATCTACGTAATAGCTATGGTATTCTGGGTTCTTTTTGGTGGTTACAAATTCGCTTGCTGCGTCGATGTACTTTTCTGTGGTTTCTCCTGCCCCCATACCACGGTGTACGATCTCCTCTATGGTTCTTCCTCCTTCCTTTATACCATGCTCTAGGATAAAGACTACCGGGAAGTAGACAGGGTGTTCGCTCCAGAGAGTGCCGTCATTGTCGAAAACTGCGATGCGATCGGAGGACTCCACAAAATTATCGCTGGAGGGATCTGTCACATCTGTCACAAAGTCAATGATGGTTGCCTTTGTTTCTCCGTCTTGCCAGGAAGGAAGGGGGTCGCCTATAGCAGCTGCGCTTTCCTGATAACCTAGCGTTACACCGAGCCACAACAAACAGGATAAACAGATGGCAATTAAAGGACTGAAAGTTCGTTTTTTCATTAGTTAAACCGATTAATTTTGTCATTTACCATGCTAGCCGAGAAGGGAAACCCAAGCCTGAGGGAAACCCAAGCCTGGTTGTTGGGTTTCCCTTTATCCGATTTTTCGGTCCGTCCGCGGACCGTAGCAGCAACTCAACTCTCAGAGTTTGAGACCGCTTCCCCCAAGGGACAAGGAGCTAAAATCCACAATGCCCTTTTACTGCCTAGTCAATGGCAACCTGATTGATCTGAGTTTCAATGCCATCGATGATATCTTCGACCGTCTTGTTAGGATTACCGCTAAAGGGAGGCTGACTGGGAGGATACTTTTCAAACGTGTCCAGGAACAGCTCAACAACAGCAATTCCTGGCATAAGCATGTATTGCCGGCGAGACCACCACTCGTTGTAGTTATTGGAATCCGTATCCGCCCGCTCGTAAGGATCCCGGCGCAAATTAAAGATCTTCGGCAACCGCAGCATCACAAACGGCTCCCGCCAGACATCAAACCCGCGAGCCCGTTGTTCCGCGAAGACCACTTTCCAATCGCCAACCCGAACCCCTGGCAGTTGACCCTCATCATTGAAGTAGATGAAGCCGTGACGCTGTCCCCACTCGTGCTCGGGCTCTAGCAAATAGGGCAGCTGATTGTATCCATCCAGATAGGTGCCGCAGAGATTTGTCGATTCCTCCGTGCAATCCTGCTTCAGAGTTTCCTTGATGTCATCCACACCAGCAGCCGCCATCAGGGTCGGCACCCAATCTAGGTGCGAGAAAATCTCATGGGACACCGTTCCTGCGGGGATATGACCGGGCCAGCGTACCAGGGCCGGTACGCGATAGCCCCCTTCCCAGTTAGTGTTCTTCTCACCCCGGAACGGCGTCAGAGCGCCATCGGGCCATTGGTTGTAATGGGGACCGTTGTCCGTCGTATAGATGACGATCGTATTGTCGGCAATGCCCAGATCCTCCAGCCAATCCAGCAACTGCCCCACATGGCCATCGTGCTCGACCATGCCATCACCATAGAAGTCCTGACCGCTGATGCCATTAACCTCGTCCTTGATGTGGGTATAGTAATGCATCCGGGTCGAGTTAAACCAGGTAAAGAAGGGCTTGTCCGCTACCACTGCTTCGGCGATGAAATCCTTCGTCCGGCTTAGGAATTCCTCATCGATGGTCTCCATCCGCTTCCTAGTGAGCGCCCCCGTATCTATGCACTCCTGCTTGCCCCAGGGGCCAAATCGTTCGTCTTCAGTAGGATCGTATACATCCGTTGCCACACAATCTAGAACCCCGCGAGGGCCAAGATGTTTGGCAAATTCGCCATCTGGTCCGCCTGGATAATCCACATTCTCCGGCTCCTCTTCCGCATTTAAGTGATAGAGGTTGCCGAAAAACTCGTCAAATCCATGTACCGTCGGCAGAAACTTATTCAGATCGCCCAAGTGGTTTTTACCAAACTGCCCCGATACGTAACCCAGGGGCTTCAACATCTCTGCCAAGGTGGGATCTTCATCCTGTATGCCAAAGGGTGCTCCCGGAAAACCCACCTTCAGTAAGCCCGTACGCAAGGCACTTTGTCCGGTGATAAAGGTGGACCGACCGGCAGTACAGCTTTGCTCGCCGTAGTAGTCGGTGAACAGCATGCCCTCATTGGCAATGCGATCGATATTGGGCGTGTCGTAACCCACAATGCCCTTTTCATAGGCACTGACATTGGTCCAACCAATGTCATCCCCCATAATCACCAGGATATTGGGGAGTTTGCCTGTTCCTGCCTCCGTCCCTCCAGCGGCGCCCGCTGCCAGGGCCGCCAGGGGACTCCAGGGCAGCATGCCAGTGATGGCAAAGCCGACCGCGATCGCGATCGTCAGGACAGCTTTTAGCAATCGTTTAATCGTGAAAGCAGACCAAGAGCTGCTTTTCGGGCCTATGGCCTCATAATGTTCCATGGCAAATACCAATATACAACAAGCACGACTGACAGTGCAGAGAGCTGCAACTGTCCGTTCGCAGTCTTTAGCCCCGGCGCAGCCAACGCACTGGGCACTGGCTCGCGCCTGCTACCAACCAATCTATCGTGAGGGCTAAAGGGAATACTTAATCAGGTATATTTCTCTGAAGAGCAAAGGTCAATACCCAAATGAAAAATTTTTCGACGCGAACATATACTCCCATGGGCCTAAACACTTCCCAATCCTCCGGACAGTGACAGATCGCGTTCGCCCAGCTTTCATCTTGTCTATTGCTGGCAGTAACCCCATATACTGTTCGCATTTACCACAGCGGCAGTCAGCAACTTGGCCAACCCATTTTCTGCTGCTCCGGGATGTCAGGAATGAAGTTTCCATTAATTCTCGTCCCCAGCGAGTGGGGACAACAGGACAAAAAATTATCAGCATCCCTTTTAAGTTTCCATTAATTCGCGTCCCCAGCGAGTGGGGACGCGGACTCGAAGAACCCTTAGACTGGATCGCCTGGCCTAATACCATTATCTAATTCAGCACTCTGTCCATTAGATGTCAAACTGCTGTGGTCAAGATATCTCTTGAGCGCCGCTTCAGCAGATATATCCACCTGTTCACCTGTTTGAGAGCCAACTGGCAGTGCATTCAACTCCCGACGCTTTGTGTCCTCGATACTCCCTGGGGACTCAGTCTTTTGATAGGGGTCAAGTTCTTCATCGGGAAAACCAACATCATACCGATCAACCCAAACCGCAATATTGAGGGCATTTTTTTTCTGAGAAGCATGCAGACGAACCAGACTTGCTTCTTGAGCATATTCTATCACATTTGACACCAAGAGATACATAATTTGACGCACCACTAACTTATCGATGAGCCAGATCCGATTTCTTGGCTCTACAGATAAGCGAATTTTCTGCGATCGCTCTTCCGCAAGCTGTTCCAGGCGATCGCTCATTTGTTGACAGAGGATTTCCATATCCACAGCAGTAAGCTGGAGTTGTTGAATGCTCTCCTCTATGCTGTCCAATTCCAAAAGTTCGTTAACTAGCCACGCCAGCTGTTCGCCACTATGGTGAATGATCTGTAGGTATTCCTTTTGCTTGTTAGTTAACGGACCATAAGTTTCCCGCAGCAAAACGCTAGCCATCCCCTTCACAGATGTTAGTGGCGGGAGCAACTCCTGAGTCAGTCTACCCTGTATTGCTCCCTTAATCCGATCGGTCGTCAGTTGATTAACATTCCTAGGAGTAAAGACGATCGGAACCTTTTCCCAACTTCTGTCATTGGTTATATCTGACTGTTCAGAGTCAGTTTCCTTTTCTGTTTCCCGGTCAGTTTCCTTTTCAGTTTCCCGGTCAGTTTACCGGTCAGTTTCCCGGTCAGTTTCCCGGTCAGTTTCCTTTTCTGTTTCCCGGTCAGTTTCAGTTTCCCGGTCAGCCAGCGGCGGCGAACACCAGAGCCGATCGCGTAGCGTGCGCGTAGCGCAATCGCGCTCAAATTCGCTCATACTCCAGCGGGCCGTGATTTCCAGATACCGAATTTGCTTAGGGGTAAACGTCCTCGGCGCCAGATCCATCACCTCCAGACTACCCAGACATAGTCCATCAAAGGTGAATAGAGGCAGGCCCAAATAGGCCGAATGCCGTAATGCTGATATAGTATACTCTCGCTCAGGGTGGGCTCAGTAGCGATATCGCCGATCGCCATTGGCTGACCGCTATCCACGACATAGGTGCATAAAGAATCGCGGCGGGAGAGCCTGCGCGAAGATGCTAGCTGATTCATCAGACCTAAGCGGGGCAAACCCACAGCGGCCTTAAACCATTGTTCGTCTAGTATCATAAAGCTCAGGATGCAGATGGGTACATCCAGATAGTCGGTAGCTGTCTGAGTGGTCGGGGTCGAGCTGAGAGTCGCCTCTCAACCCTCCCTTTCGGAACCGGACTTGCGACTTTCACCGCAGGAGGCT
>JACOMV010000307.1 GCA_014324065.1 Hormoscilla sp. SP12CHS1
GGTGTGTATTGCTTCTATTGCGTCGTGGCATCCCCTTCCCGGTCTAAATCCGTATGAGTTGGCTTCCATGTACGCTTCCAGGTGATATGATGATTTAACTGATAACTGACGGGCAGGAGATCCGCCCGCCCTACGCATCCGACAAGATAGAGAGAAAAAACCTTGGGTATAGAACTGCGCAGTTACGTATTAATCGACAGCTTACAGCCTCAGCACGCGGCTTACATGGGAACGGTGGCGATCGGGTTTTTACCCTTGCCGGGAGATACGTCCCTGTGGGTGGAAATTTCACCGGGGATTGAAATTAACCGGATTACGGATGTGGCCCTGAAATCAACTTCTGTCCGTCCGGGGGTGCTGTTTGTAGAAAGACTTTATGGTTTGCTAGAAGTGCATTCCACCCGCCAGAGTGATACGCGCACTGCTGGCAAGGCAATTCTTTCGGCCCTGGGAGTGCAGGAGTCCGATAGACTCAAACCGCGCGTGATTTCTAGCCAAATTATCCGCAACATTGATGCGCACCAAACCCAACTGATTAATCGTAACCGGCGGGGACAGATGCTGCTAGCAGGGCAAACTCTGTACGTGTTAGAAGTGCAGCCTGCTGCTTATGCGGCCTTGGCGGCGAACGAGGCCGAAAAAGCAGCCTCGATTAATATACTTCAAGTGCAGGCCGTGGGTAGTTTCGGACGCCTCTACCTGGGGGGAGAAGAACGGGATATTATCGCAGGTTCTCGTGCAGCCCTGGAGGCGATGGAAAGCATTTATGGCCGCGTTACAACCAGCGATCGCAAGGAATAAAGCACCATTTTGATTGTTCTGATTGGTTCGCTTTGCAAAGCTTAAATTGTGGTAGCGCCTTCATTTACAACGCCTATCCAAAGGAGGATCTGCCAGGGAACACGCTGCGCTATTAGCTACTCTGCGAGAATGTTAAACCTAGTAGCGATAGTTGGCAAATTTGTCGTTCACCACCTTAGCATCGAGTCCAAACTGCTCCAGGGAGCATGTCAACTTTTATCGTGAGTAATTGCTGCTATCTCAACCTGTCAAATCCGCCTCCATTTGTCATTTGGGCCTTTTAATTCCACCACTTCGCTTAACCTCAAATCCATAACGATAAATATCAGGCATATTAATCCGCCCATCAGAACGGCTTTCAATAATTCCCAGTTGCAGTAAATACTGCAACAATTCTGAAGGGTTTAATGTGGGGGGCTGTTTCTCTGGTTTTTCACTCCATTCTGTAGATTTCAGTTTGTTCATCAAATCAGTTTTTGCCATAGAGGTACTTTTATTCCTTTTAAACTATGCTTTAGAGCTTCTGTCCAAGGATATTCTTCATGTGCCAATTCTCTAATTATATCTGATGATGTATCCATTAGTGCCCCTTGCAAATCCGAAGGATCTAGCAATACACTTATAGTCATACTTTTCGTTTCTATTTTTGATAAACTTTCCTTCGCAGCCAAGGATAACAACCTTAAAAAATAGCGCGGAGCAATTCTACCTTCAGCATCTTTAAGGTGGTTAGGAATCCAACGATATATATACCCCTTCCTGGGGTTGCTACCCATGTATTTACCCAGCATTTTTTCCATGAGGAATTTAAAATTTGATTCATCCAATTTTGTTAGTATACCCAGTGACGGATGAGATTCAGAGATTAGACCCGAAACATCACTTAAATAATCGGTCATTTCCTTCCCAGAGTTGGCTAAGCGCTTCACAAGTAACTGATACAACCATGGCACCTTCCAGTCCAGACTAATCTGGTGTCCTTGTAGCTTAGAGGCATCAGGAAATCCTAAAAAATCCTCTCTAAACAGGTCTGTACGTAAAAAAATCTTTGGTCGTATCCGTTCCCAACGACGCCACCGATCCAGCCAAAATGCCAACAGTTCGCGAATAGGGGCAGCCAGTTCGAGATAAGATAGCAGTAGCCTATCTACTTCATCATACATGACAAATAGCCAGCGATTGGTTTCGATCAATTTATCGTCTAACTTATCCAGAGCATAATTCAGCTTTTCCAGATTCTGGCGGGCAAGTGGCAACCAGTCTGATAGCAAAGGTAGCTGGTTAGCCAAAGCCGTGCAAATTGCCTCTGGAACCCCATCACATATACCATTTAATGCTTCATTTTTTTGTTGAAACATTACCCCCAACATCAACCCAATCCAGAATGTACGCCAATCGATTCTATCGGCATCTTTCATCCGTGCTTCTACAGTCTCTGGCGTAGGAAATATTTTGCCCTTTTGTTTGGTCCGGCCAAATCCTTTTATCCAGATTGTGCTATCCAAAGAGGGTAAAGCCCTAATGCTCAAGTTTTCTACCAGCGTTTGGCGTCCGTCGGGATTGGCTAGTAAACGAAATAATTCTGTCTTGCCAACACCGCGTCCTCCTAATATCAGTAATGTGTCCAGTTCCAAGACTCTGCGGTAGTCAGGTACAGGGAGAAAGTTTTGCCGGAAAACTGTCTCATCATCGCTCTCATGCTCTGCTATTCCTCGTCCTGGTGCAATACTAGCCATTAGTTCCAGCAGTCTCTGTTTATCATAGTCTCTTATGCTACCACCTCCTTTTTCAATTCCCGCCCAAACATTTGGCAAAGTCGTTCTGCTATATCTTCATAGGGTTTGCCAGTCAACAGGCTCACAATCCCAGCCCTGGCTGACTCGGAACTTGAATTTTCCGAGAATAAAGCAATTTCTCTACGCAGTGTACTCTGCCAATCCAAGACAACTGGCCAAAAAGGAGCATCCGGATCGTTAGAGTTCGGAATATCATCATTTTCATGGTAGTAGTTTTCTTGAAAAACTGTATAGGCTCGATCGCGAAAATCTTGCAATTCCTGCTCCCTGGCAGGCACGCCCAACCCAGGAGCCATAGCATGGCACAGCAGTACGGGAAGTGGTTCTGGTGCCTGAGGTCTTGCTAGGCGACGAATCACGTGAGTTAATCCGGCCCAGCTTTGGCGAGATTGGGTGCCAAATATAACCGCCCCATGTGCCAAAGAAGCGATCGCCAATCCGCCAATATCGTGGAATCCTGCTCTAGCATCTAGCAGGATAAAATCTAAAGCTTTAGCTGCAGCTTGCAGTTCCTTCAGCATTCCCCCCAGAGTCTCAGGTACTTGATTATTGACCAGGTTCTGGAAATCCAATCTCGCCAACTTCTCCAGATATTGCTCGTTTACAGTTCCGGCTGGCAGTAAACGCAGTGTTTCTCCCCTATCTCCCAGCAGTATTTTATCGTTGATTGATAGTAAATGGGTGCGTAACCGCCAATTACTATTTTGAATTTGTTTCTCTAACAGGTAATCAATAACACCAAACATATCTGAAGTATCTGAAAAAAAGATTGTGGATAGACCAGGAGCCTCAAGATCCAAATCTATTATCGCCACCCGATGACCTTGACGAGCCAATGTAAGAGCTGTCCCCGTTGTGCGGCCAACACCGCCCTTAAAGGAAAAGAATGCTACAACTGCTGGTTTATAACCCCGATCGACTGAATCCTGCCGCCAAGGTGCATCTTTATTAGTCCATGCTTGTTTAGCAATGTGGCGTTCTAGTATATACCAGTCAGGTTTATTACCATCATCCCAGTCTGCGCGAACCCTCTCGGAAGTGATGACCTCAATTAAGGCTTTATAACCATCCTGTTCGCCTTCTGGCAACCAGATATCTTCGCCATAGTAGGGACCCAGTTTTTGGGCAAGGCTGTCATGCAAATTAGCTATGGCTGTATCTTCCAGAGCCCCCACCGGTTCCAAGAAAACCCTAATCTTACCTAAAACATCACGGATTATGGTTATAGACTGAAGATGCTGTGTCAGTTGGCTCTCTATGGTAGGTTCCCGAAAGCATTCGATTACCTTATCAAAGGTTTCACTGAAGGTTATGTCCATCCTCTAAAGTTCCCTACTTGAAATTCTCCCATCCAGAACCAGTCTGGTAACAATCTCCCTATAGATCTCATTTGCTCGCGATACCGCTGCGATTGCTTGATTCTCTGTCCAAAGGCCAGACTGGGCATAGCGTCGTTCTGGATGATTTTGAGCCAGAACTGTTTCAGTTGTCCGTGCAGTTGCTGGTTGCATGTCCAGCACCGGATACATAACTTTTAGCCGCGACATAGCCTTGCCTTCAAGTTATTCTAGATCGTGGCCGTATTTTTTAACTGCTGCCCGGTCTCGATCTAAGTATATCTCAACTAAGACCTTAAAGGCACATTCTACCACATAACCCGCTAAGTAAACCGCGTTTTCCACCGCTCAGCATTTCGTAAATTAAATGCATCATTTAAATGTCTTCCTGCTGCCTGCGAAAAAGACTCTTGCATAATTACTCTTTATCTTGACTTTATTCTCTCCCTTCTCCATTTACTTTTTATCGCTTTTATACCTTAGGTATTCACTCGCAAATGCGATCGCCCGATACTATAATCAGGAGCACACTCAGGGCATTAATATCCGGTTTCACCCCAGTTATAATCCGGCTAAATATTTACATTGGCAGGGTATTGTAACCGCTACGCGCCGTAAAGCTAGAAATCAGAAAATCGTCCATGCTGAGGACGAAAGCTAACAGACAACCAGAAACAATCCCTGGCACCAACTGGGGCAATAGGACTTGCAGAAATGCAAGTGTTGGTGTCGCGCCCAAGTCTAAAGCTGCTTCTTCTAAATGTGGGTCTAAATTTGCTAACCTCGTCGAAACCACCAGGGTAATGTAAGCTAGGCAAAAGACAATATGAGCAGCTACTATAGTCCAGATGTTTAAGGGAATGGCAAACACTGCTAAAAATACTAGGGTCGCCACCGCGATCGCAATATCGGGAACAATCAGGGGTAGGTAGGATATGCCCCGGTACAAGGACTTTCCGGGAAATTGATATTTCGATAACCCCATCGCCATCAGGGTACCCAAAACTGCGGAAATTCCTACTGCCGAAAAGGCAACAATTAAGCTATTTTGCAGGGATGTGAATATCCGGCCATCATTAAATAGTTTCAGATACCACTCTAGGGTGAATCCTGACAAACTCGCGCTATAGGCCGACTTGTTAAAACTATAAACCGCAAGTACCAGGATGGGCAGGTACATGAAAACAAACATCAGCAGCGTCAAGATTAGCTGCCATGATACTTTAATTTTACCCTTCTTTTTTAACATCTCTACAGGTATTTCTTCCTGGATTCGCGTCAAAGTATCTGTCATGGCTTCTTAAGCTTTGTGCATTTACAGCTTGTTCAGGAAACAAGTAGAAAATTTTTGTGCTAAACTAGAGCTATACTCAATGCAGACCCAATTCAGCTATGGGACGTTACTCTCTGGACCTTAGACAAA
>JACOMV010000308.1 GCA_014324065.1 Hormoscilla sp. SP12CHS1
AAGCCGTTTCGCTGGACTTATATCGGTAAGCCGTTGCTCATCTGAGTTATCGGAGTTATTTGCGGCGTTGCGTACTAGTGCGGCCAGCAGAACTGCTGGAAGTCCTGCCGCAATGGTGCGCAAAACCATCGCAGTCGAGTCTGGGGGTATGGTAGTTCAGGGTCGAGCAATTCCCGAAATAAATGATAAAAATGACGAAATGTTAATCGCGGTTGCAGCTGTTACCGTTATCGTGGATAATGAGGATACATAGCATTTAAAAGCAGGAGGATCGTAATGGTTCAAGAAGTATGGCAACAACCGGAAATCATTACTTGGAGTCAGCTGCTACTGGACAGCTACGAGAAGTTGCTAGGACATCAACTGATAGAAAGGAAGGACAATGCTCAAGCACAGGCACAAGCACTCTTCTTTGCTCCCTTAGTAGTAGCATCTCATGGGACAGAAGCAGATCCTATATTAAATTATGGCAACCAAAAAGCTCTCGATCTCTGGGATATGACATGGGATAATTTTACCAAAACCCCATCCAGGATGACTGCGGAATCGGTGAACAAAGAAGAGCGTAAAAAAATGCTCGCCCAGGTAGCTAAACAAGGGTTTATTGATAATTATCGGGGAGTGCGGATTGCTAGTACAGGAGAACGTTTCCTAATTGAAAAAGCAATAGTATGGAATTTATTTGAGGAGCGAGATCGGCCCTGTGGTCAAGGGGCTACTTTCTCGAAATGGTATTTATTAAATGACTAAAAACAGCTTGGAGAAGTTGTGAAGGTTGAAATTGCCGGAGATGAACAAATGAAAGATAAGAAGAACAAAGTTGCAGTGGTAACAGGTGGGAGTTCGGGCATAGGGGTAATAGGCGATCGCCCACATTTATATACCACCCCATGGTTTTGTCTATTAATCCCTTCGATGGGGTGCATCCCAGAATGTACATGAGTAAAAATACTCAGCTATCTCCATGATGTAGAATGGAAGGGAAAAATAGGAAATCACCATGTTAAACATCCCCCAAGAAGATCAAGCAATATTGGATGAGCACATTAGGGAAGCATCTCGAATCTTGCGTAAATATACTGAGCCCGAAAAACTCAAAGATTTCGAGACCATAGAGGCGGAAGCGAGGAAGCTTGTTATTGAAGAAGTCGCTCCCTTCGTAGGAGAATTTTTTTTTCAGAAGGAGGAGAAAAAACATCAGGAAAGCAACGAAGGGTGAAAACTTAGGAGAGGTAAAAATTAGCCAAAAACAAGGGAAAAAGTTAGGATTGAAGGGGAAAACGCCCATCAGCCCCGGTTTGGAAAAATGCTGTTTGCGATTGTGTGCCAAGAGTTCTTATCAGCAAGCCGAAGAAGACTTAAAAACCTTGATGGGGATTAATGTTGGACACAGTACTTTGCATCGCTTAGTGCAACGAGTAGAATTACCATCTGCCCAAGCTACGAACAAAACCTCGACGGTCAGTGTGGATGGTGGCAAGATTTGTCTGCGTTCGGAAGAGACAGGACTTGGAGAGTGGCGCGATTATAAGTTAGTCAACCTGCATGGTGAAGTCTGTGAAGCTTTTTTCCAAGACCCGGATGCTTTGGAAAAATGGAGTGAAACGCAACCCCTCGATTGGCTTATTACTTGTTTGGGAGATGGACATCCAGGAGTCTGGAATGTATTCGAGAGTCTAGGAAAAAAACGTCCCATCATGAAGCGTGAGGTTTTAGATTGGTTCCATTTAATGGAAAATCTTCATAAGGTCGGCGGGTCGGGACAACGTTTAGCGCGAGTGAAAAACTTTTTCTGGCATGGAGGGGTTGATAAGGCTATGGCTGGATTTGATGCCCTCAATAATAAACGCGCCCGCAATTTTCAAAATTATCTATCGTTACATCGCCACCGCATTCCTTGCTATCACCAATATCGGCAATTGGGCATCACGATCGGTTTGGGTTCCGTTGAGTCTAAAATCAAACAGGTTGCTGCCTGTGTCAAACTTTCTGGTGCTCGTTGGAAGCGTGATAATGTTCAGAGAATTCTCCGTCTGAGATGTGCTTATCTCAACAATTCCTCTCTCCTGAGTATTTCTGCTTAGTTACATTCTGGGATGCACCCCCTTCGATGTGCTCTGCTACACTCACTGCTCTTTTATCTTTGCTATTCCTTTATTTATATATTTTTATAATTTATAGATATTTTTGATTATTTTGCTTTTTAAAAATCCTAAATAGGTATGCCAAAATTTATGTTATGCTTAAGTTCTGGCTTGTTAGGCTATTAACTCTATTTATGTAGGGATGCATAGGTTCGGAATCTTTACATTTATGGTGGTGATTGTTATCGCTAAGTAACTTGGAGATTTGGGTGAGTGGAAAGCCGCAGGTACTAAAGGCGATCGCACTATCTGATAATGGTTGCGTGGTAACGAGTGATAATGGATTGAAAAAAAATGCACAATTACAGTATTTTGATGTCCCCTGGGAGCACCATTCGTACTACCCAGGGGACATCGAAGCGGGGTTAACAATGGTTGATTGAGAATCGGATATTGTTAATAGTCATAAATGTTGAGGATGCATCTCAATAATGGATAATTGTCAATTGTCGAAGTTCACCCGCTATAACCCGCAAGCGCTAAAGCGCTTACTACGAACCACTAAGGATTTTAGTCTTGATTACTAACGGGGCAAGGACTTTAGTCCTTACTACGAACCACTAGGAACGAGCAAGGATTTTAGTCTTGATTACTAACGGGGCAAGGACTTTAGTCCTTACTACGAACCATAGGATTCTACTCCAGATCGCCCATGTTGAATAGGAAGGGGACAGTACTATTAGAGTCTCCACTCATAACTAGCACCTTCGGCATCTGAGCCCCACCTTGTCGCCAAGCCTCGATCGCCTCCTTTTGCAGCACCAACTCACCCCCTTGCGCTTTCAGGGTTTCAGCCAGTAATTTTTGCGCCTCCGCCTTACCCTTAGCAAGATTAACTTCTGCTTGCGCTTCTTGTTCGGCTTCTTGCGCCACATAGACCGCCCTTTGGGCCCGCTGTTCGGCGATTTGTTTCTCCTCCACCGCCTTAGCAAACTCTGGGGAGAACCTCAGGTCGATCACGCTAGTATCCAGCACGATGATACCGTACTTTTCTAACCGCTGATTCAAAGCTGAATCAAAGTCTCGCTTGAGTTCCGATCGTTTGGTAACAGCTTCTTCCACAGTCCGCAGGGCCGCAGCGATCTTAAAAGCTTCCTGGGTCTGGGGCGCAATCACTTTCGACACCAGATTCTGCAATGTCCCTTGTTTCCTGCGGATATCAACTACCTGCAACGGATCCAAGCGGAAGTTGATCGCGAAGCTAGCGCTGATATCCTGTAGATCCTTCGTGGAACTCTGGGCGGGCACCTCAAACTTTTGCACCGTCACATCATAGACATCCACCACAGAGACAAGGGGGGGCTTAAAGTGGAGGCCCTCCAGTAAAGCGCCATCTCTAGCCTTACCCAGAATACTAATGACTCCTGCTTGACCTGGGTTGATGATTACGAAAGAATTAGAGGCGATCAGAATGATCGCCGCCGCAATAATCCCTCCAATTACTGTTTGGATATTGCCTTGGGGTGATTGACTTCTCAAATCCTATACTCCTTTATTTTCCTCGTTACTGACTGCGATTTAGTATACTCCGAAGGGTACCTTTGTTCTTAGGGCCATATGTCATTGCGAGGGGGGCCCAATTGAGAGATCCTCGCGATCGATGAGATACTCCCCCCCTCAGCAATCTCCTAGCACCTCTTGTATGCTTCTCGGGGGGGTCGATAAGTTGTGCGAACCTAAGTTACTACTGCTAGCCCCCCGAGCAATGACACCAGCAATGCTCTTTAGCGCAAGTCGATCCCTTTGGGAGTATAGTTAGGCGCATCTGTGCCAGATTACAGATTACAGAATAAACCATTTTTACCATAGCGATATCGACTATGACATCACAGCAGCCCCATGCCAAGCTATCCTGAAAGGGAACTGCCATGCAATAGAACACCCATGACCGCACAACCTACACGCATCTGTATCCTGGGTGGAGGCTTTGGTGGCCTCTACACCGCCGGACGCTTAAGCCAGCTACCTTGGGAAAAGTTCCATGAACCGGAAATTCTGCTGGTCGATCGCCATGACCGGTTCTTATTCTCGCCCTTGCTGTACGAACTGCTGACGGAGGAACTGCAAACCTGGGAGATCGCCCCACCCTTTGCCGAACTTCTAGCCAACACCGGTGTACGCTTCATCCAGGCAACTGTAGCCGATATTGATGTGGATAGCAAGCAGGTACAGTTGGATAATGGGCAAAAATTACAGGCCGATCGGCTAGTTTTAGCTCTGGGTGGCGAGACCCCTTTACAGATGGTGCCCGGATCTGCCGAGTATGCTATCCCCTTCCGTACCATAGCAGACGCCTATCGTTTGGCTGAAAAACTGCGGATCTTAGAACAGTCCGATGCCGAAAAGATTCGCATTGCCATTGTTGGTGCCGGTTATTCTGGGGTAGAATTAGCATGCAAGCTAGCGGACAGACTCTCCATGAGGGGACGGGTGCGGTTAATTGAACAAGGGGATATGATTTTGCGTACCTCTAGTGAGTTTAACCGAGAAGCTGCCATGGATGCTTTGTCGGCACGGGGTGTATGGACTGATTTGGAAACTACTGTCCAATCAATTGAACCAGACTCCGTGTCACTTGTATATAAGAAACAGGTTGACAAAATTCCTGTGGATGTGGTTTTATGGACTGTGGGAACTAGAGTCCCCGATGTCGTGCGATCGCTACCCCTGAAACAAAACCAACGCCAGCAGTTGATCGCAACACCCACATTGCAAATCATCGACCATCCAGATATTTTTGCCCTCGGGGATCTAGCAGAATGCCGGGATGCGGTAGGTCAGCAAGTCCCAGCAACAGCCCAAGCAGCCTTACAACAATCAGATTATACCGCCTGGAACATCCGGGCATCCCTCACCGGGCGTCCCCTACTGCCCTGGCGCTATCAGAACTTAGGGGAAATGATGACCCTAGGGATAGATAACGCCACTCTTACGGGTTTGGGAGTCAAACTAGATGGTCCGTTGGCTCATCTTGCCCGACGTCTAATATATCTCTATCGCCTGCCCACATTCAATCACCAAGTGAAAGTTGGTTTTAACTGGATGACTAAACCTCTACAGTCGGCGCTAATGGAAGTCTTGTCTACTTGAATTATCGGTGGGCGGGTGGTCATGCATTAGTTGATATCCTTCGGGAGCATCTCACTTTTGCAGTAAGTAGTTTTACTCAGGCAAAGTCTAAGTTGAGATAAGCGCAACGCTGCCTGAGG
>JACOMV010000309.1 GCA_014324065.1 Hormoscilla sp. SP12CHS1
CTGAATTGGGTCTGCATTGAGTATAGCTCTAGTTTAGCACAAAAATGTTCTACTTGTTTCCTGAACAAGCTGTATCTTCTCCGGCAACTAGAACAGCCGCATACCGCTCTAGGGATAAATCTTCCCCGAAGTGATGAAAAGAATCCCCACCATCTGCATATACCCGTCTGTGGTCACAAAGCGGGTTGACCAGCCGTAATGTGTGGATGACTTAGAAGTATTCGGTTCAGAACCATGCATGCAGCGCGAGATGAACAGGAAGAATTGGCCGGGTTTCATCAACAGATGTACTGCTTGGGATTCATCCTGTTCCCAGTTGGGGTCGAGCTTCAGTTTATCGTAGTCATAGCCACTTGCTGCTGGCCATTTGGTAAGAGCCTCATCCGCAGCATGTCGTGCCGTTCCATCAGCTTTTACCAAGCTTGGTTCAGCCGTTCCAGGTCGAGGTCATTATTGTCAATTTCCAGGTAAGCGTGGGGTGCTACATTGCCGATGTCAAATATCCCTTGGCGACCGAGCCAGTAAGCTTGTTGAATGTCTGTGAGGGGAAATGGTTTGTAGCGCTGTTCTGGGGAAGGGGAGATTACTGGTAAGGGAGTAGCTGTCGCCTAGGTCGGCAGTTCTTCTCCCCCAATACTGGCTCCAATTTGAGCTTCTAAATAGCTGGCCAAATCAGCAATGGTCATTCCTTCTAGCAACTTCTCCATTGAGATGTCTATTCCCAGATCCATGAATAGCTGCTGATTAAATTGGAGCGCCATTAAAGAGTCAAGACCTAAATGGCTAACATTGTTTTGCGAGTTGAGGGTGGGATGCGATCGCCCTGGAAGAAGAGTCCAATTCAAAATAAGTCAATATGTCGCTTTCTTTTTCCCCGTCTTGCAGCCATATAAGCTGTGCTTTCTGGCTTTATGAGCGCTCTTCTAACCAGCAGATCTGCTAAATTATCTTGCTTGCCCATTGCTCTCCCTCGCTATCACTCGCCATTCGTCAACTATGTATACTCGGATACTTTTGCTATTACTAATCCCTACACTTAAACTTGGCAGCATTCCGGAGAGATCGAGAAAAATGTTGCAGCGATGTCTCCTGTGTGCCGTATCCCTTGCGGGAGCGATGTCTCCCGGGTTTTCGCCGTCCGGGAGACATCGAAGCAGCCATGTCCCCTGGGACAACAGCTCTGGCAGAGACTCGGATTTGAGTCCGGCCTGGGAGGGACTTTTTCCGGCCTGAGAGTGACTCAGATCGCCCTTGGTAACATTGTTTCAAGTCAAAGCAAAGCTTTGTGCCGCCAGGGCATGACTCTCGTACTCGGTGGCATGACTCTCGTACTCGGTGGAACTGAACAGTTACTTCAGGAACTGAACAATTACCCCAAGGAATAACTCAGTCACAGAGGGGCATGACTGAGTTATTCCATGATAAAATATATCTATTGTTAAGGGGCGATCGCTTTGGCTTCGATGTCTAAAGCGCGCTCGATGTCTAAAGCGCGCTCGATGTCTCCTGGGAGATCGATGTCTCCTGGGAGCTTGATTTCTCCCGGACGCACTTCGATGCCTACCGTTCCGGAAAAATCAGGATGCAACGCAGGCAACCTACGATGCCTTCCGGACGCACGGCGAAAACCCGGAAGGCATCGCTCAGGCATCGTCGAAACCTGGAGGACATCGTATTCGCACGACCGGTGGAGACATTGTCTGAGCACTAGGCATCGCACAGCGACCTTTTCAGCCAACGCCTAAAAGCGAGAAAGCCCTTTGGAGGCGGCATTTTGTCCCGCCAGAGGAACTGCTTGGCATCAGGCTCAGTATTTTTACCAAATTAATCGCGAACAGGATATCTCAATGGCCGACTACATTCCTTCCCCTGACAATGATTTCAATAACTGGCAAATAAATTTCCTCAGCTACTTGCAAACTAATAAAGCCGAACTTAAGGTCAACAACGAGGATATTGCCACCCTCATCGCTACTCAATCTGGCTGGGAAACCTCCTACGAAGCCCATCTCAACGCCCAAGCAGCGGCCCAAAGCGCGCGCCAGCAAAAAAACGAAGACCGCCAAGCCTGGGAAAACGAGATCCGCAGCCAAGTCCGCAAACTGCAAGCTAGCGATACCATTACTAACGCCCACCGTGCCGCCCTGGGTATCACCGTCCCCGAAAGCAACCGCACTCCCATTAGCGTCCCCACAACGCGCCCCATCGTGATTATCGCTGAAAGCAAACCCTTGAGTCACACGGTGCGTTTCTTCGACGAAACCACTCCTAACCGTCGGGCTAAACCTGCTGGTGTCATGGGGGCAGAAGTTTGGGTGAAGATCGGGGACGCACCGCCGACGAATACAGATGAGTTGAGATTTTTCGGCCTCGATACCCGCACTCCCTATATATCGAAATTTGATAGCGAAGATGCGGGCAAAATTGCCTACTACCGGTTGCGCTGGGTCAACCCGAAAGGAAAGCCAGGGCCCTGGAGCGATATTGTGAATGCCCCAATTATGCCATAGAAAGGCAAGCACAGCCCGAACCCGTTCCCAGGCAGAGCCGTGGGAACGAGGGGTCCAGCTACATGAACAAAGCCCACGCGCAGGGCCCCCTCCTCGCAGCGGAAGGGGCCTGGAGCGTGCAGGGGCTATATACATGTCTCATCGACGCAACTGGCTATCAACTACTTATGACCACACCCGATATGGGCGCATCTAAGCTTTGGGGGGCTGGGGGCTGGGAGATAGCTGCTTCGCCACGGCACTCGCTCGGTTCAGTCCTGGCATCTCTGCACTCGCTTACGCGCTAGCGGGGGGTCTCGTCAATTTCCCATAAGTTAATCGCGGTTGTCCTCCCACGCTGCGCGTATCTTTAGCTTAAACCATGTGGGCTTTTTTACTCCCCACGCGATCGCCCCCCGAAGAGATTTCCCAAACCAACTGGTGCAAGACCACACCCTAACCGATTATGCTCATCAAAGCTAAGCCCAAACCCCTGCGTTGGCAACGCGATCGCTATTCTCCCCTGGAACGTCAGATGGACATATTTACCGCAGCGGGAAAGTTCATGTTCTATCTCTGGTGGGATGGAAAAGTTGGTAATAACTCGGAGAATATCAAAAGGCGTCGGGCCCGATGGTTGGTCAAGACTCTGCTAGATTTAGGACCGACTTTTATTAAAATTGGTCAAGCACTCTCTACTCGTGCTGATTTGCTACCCGTTGAGTATGTAGATGCCCTGGCCGACTTGCAGAACCGGGTGCCCGCCTTTAGCACCGAAGCAGCGATCGCCCTGATTAAATCTGAACTGGGCAGTGGGATCTATGCCTTGTATCGGGATTTTGAACCAATTCCCCTAGCTGCTGCTAGTCTAGGACAGGTTCACAAAGCACGGCTGCATACGGGAGAATATGTGGTAGTCAAAGTCCAGCGTCCGGGCTTAAAAAAGTTATTTGACATTGATGTCAAAGCCGTGCATAAAGTCATGCGCTTTTGTCAGCGGGCTTTCCCTTGGATTAATAAGTATGACTTGGATGCTATTTATCGCGAGTTCTTTACGATCTTATATCAAAAGATAGACTACCACAAAGAAGCAGAAAATGCGGAACGCTTTCGCCAGAACTTTGCGGATGTTACTCAGGTGCTCGTCCCCAAGGTATACTGGTAATATTCTACTACCAAAGTTTTGACCCTGGAATATTTACCAGGAATTAAAATAGACGATCGCGCGGCTATAATAGCCTGTGGTTTAAATCCTAAGAAGATTAACCAGTTGGGAGTTTTTTGTTACCTGAAGCAATTATTACTGGATGGTTTTTTTCAAGCGGATCCTCATCCCGGGAATCTGGCGGTGAGTCAAGATTGCCAGTTGATTTTCTACGATTTTGGGATGATGTGCGAAGTTAAGTCCCTGGCTAAAGATGAAATGGTCAGGTCCTTTTTTGCAGTCTTGAGAAAAGATACGGATGAGGTGCTGGATACTTTAATTAAGATGGGGTTGATTGAGCGGGTTGCTAATATGACCCCAGTCCGACGAACGCTCGCCTTCCTCTTAGATAAGTTTACTGAAAAACCTATAGATTTCCAAACTTTTAATGAAATCAAGGACGAACTATATCTCATGTTCGAGCAGCAACCATTCCGTTTGCCAGCAGAGATGATGTTTGTGATGAAGTCCTTAACAACTCTGGACGGTATTGCTCGCGCTCTCGATCCGGAATATAATTTTGCGGCCTTAGCTCAACCTTTTGTCACCAGTATAACTGTCTCTAAAGGAGGCGCGATCGGGGAAATAGCCCGACAGGCGCGGAATTTCGTCAAATATAAACTCCAACAGCCGAGCAATACAGAAATTTTACTCCGACGCTTTGAAGAACGGATCGAACTGGGCGAATTGCAAGTGCGGGTGCGTTCCCTGGAAAGCGATCGGGCCCTCAAGCGCATTTACCTGGCCCTGAAAAGCCTCATTTACGCCTGCTTGACCGGATTCTCCTTTTGAGCTGGTGCCGTGCTGCTCGCCGTACAGCCCGGCCACTGGGCGATCGCGGCCTTTATCTTTTCCGGACTCTGGTTCCTGCTGCTGCTGCGTTCTTTTACGACCCTCGCCGCCCGGGAAAAACTTGACCGACTGGCATAAAAATAAGAATTGAGAATTGAGAATTGATACCCTCGTTCCGGTGGGTCTCCCTGGGAACGCGAGTGAGAACTGCCGCCATTCACTCGTTAAACCCAACTATCAATCAAGTTCCAAATTCTGAGCAGAGTGAGCGTTATTGATCAAGAAATGGATAAGATTGCGGTCAGTAGTTTTAATACCAAAATCCCGCTTATCGCTAGGTCCAGAAGTCAAGAAATTGTGGGAGCCAATCATAGCCATCCGTTCATCTTGCACGAGAAACTTTTCATGAGTACTCACCAGTTTCAATCTCAAAAGCTGGCCAAATTGCTGTTCGAGATTAGTAAGCTCTCTGAGAGCATCATACTTCCAATCCTCGTTACCTACCGTCTCCAGCAAAGTCCAGCGATTAACTCTCCTACCAGCATAACGAATCCTGTTAACCTCTTCAGTGTAACCATAATTAACCTCAATCCGTACTCCCTGCTCTAGCAACTGGCGAAATTCTCTATAAATATCGTAATTATTAAACACTCTCCAGCTCAGCCACGGACAAACCAAAATTATCTGCTGGCGCACCTCTGACAGAGATTCTTTTAAGACTTGATGACGGGAGCATCTCACTTTTGCAGTAAGTAGTTTTACTCAGGCAAAGTCTAAGTTGAGATAAGCGCAACGCTGCCTGAGGA
>JACOMV010000310.1 GCA_014324065.1 Hormoscilla sp. SP12CHS1
TTTCACCACTATCACTCGTAAGTTCTCAGGGCTAATGATTCCCTGGTAACGCTCCCCTTTCTTGATTTGTGTCAAGTCATTTTACTTTAAACGAATCGCACATTAAATTCATCTTCTACCACGCCTTCCGCCGTATCTGATGCAGTTACCGTCACGGTAAAAGTGCCCGAGGTGCCAAATATCGCCCCACTAGTGGAGTTAATGGTTAAACCGTCTGGCAAATCCTTGGCGCCGTAGCTAGTAATGTTGTCGTTGATGTCGCCGAAGTTCTCGCTTACATTGAGGTTGAAGTTTTCACCGGAAGTAGCATCCACGTAGGTAATTTGAGTTTCCACATAGGGAGGGTTTTCCAATTGTTTGTCTGCTGACAAAGCGTCGATCCTGTTGGGTATCGTACCGCTCAAGGAGTTGTTGTTCAGGTAGAGGCTTTTCAAATTGCTGAGGTCGCCTAACTTTGAGGGGATCTGACCGCTCAAGGAGTTGTTCTTCAGGGAGAGGTGTAGCAAATTGCTGAGGTCGCCTAACTCGGAAGGGATCGTACCGCTCAGGGAGTTGTTGTCCAGGATGAGGCTTTGCAAATTGCTGAGGTCGCCTAACTCAGAGGGGAGCGTACCGCTCAAGGAGTTGTTGTTCAGGGAGAGGTGTAGCAAATTGCTGAGGTCGCCTAACTCGGAGGGGATCGGACCGCTCAGGGAATTCTCGTCCAGGTAGAGGGTTAGCAAATTGCTAAGGGAGACGAACGTTAAGGGAATCGTACCGCTCAGGGAATTGCTGTTCAGGTAGAGGATTTGCAAATTACTGAGGGAGCCTAACTCCGAAGGGCTCAGGGGGAGTTACCTCGAATTGATTCGATCGTGTCCAGAAACGCCCACCCTGTCGCTCGCCTGCCCTCGATGTGCGGTGCGCGCGCTACTCGCACTGCGCACCGCACATCGCAGCGAGACAGTTTTTGTTTTCGCTTCCGCCTGCTTGAGTCGGGTGCGATCGTAGCTAAACTTCTTTTGCAAGCGGGTCAACTTCACCCTAGCTTCATGAAGGGTGGCATTTTTAGCATTCACCTCACTGTCTACCACGTCAAATTCATCTTGGGAAATGGCCCTTCTCGAACCAGGAGGGCAAATCGATCTAATTTCTTGTTAAGATCGATTAAACGGGCGATCGTCCTTTCCAACGCTTCTACTAATGTAACGGTAGCGGGAGAAGAGATGACCGTCGCAGAGGCGATCGAAATGAAACATTTCATCGATTACTCGGAAGCAGTTGTTAACACGATAGAGTCCGCCCATTCGCGCACTCGCAAAGAGTACGAAGCTGCAAGATTGCGAGTCAAGGAACGGCTGGATAAACTGGCGATGGAAGTGTGAGGAAAAAACGCATCTGCGGACAAGTACCAGTCTCTTGCTGATAGTTTCCTGGCACGGGAAGGCGTGGAACTGCTCGATCCGACGAATATCGCAGAACAGATTGAAAGACGACAAAGCTTCGTGGAAGAGTTCGAGTCTACAGTCGATCGGGTTTTGTCCATCAGCAACGCCCGAACGAAGATCGAAGTTCCAGATTAGTCAGGAACTGTTAACTGATAACTAAATTTGCTGGTCGCTCGAAAATCTCTAAATTTATTGTTTCGATTGATAGCTCAAGTGCGTAGAGCACACGATGCAGAATCGTGAAGTGTGGATTCGCAAACCACTCCATCAACTCGCATCTTCAAAGCTCAAAGCTCAAAGCTCAAAGCTCAAAGCTTAACTTTCAAACCTTAGACTCTTAACTTTCAAAGCATAACTTTCAAAGTTCGATAAAATCCAGGAGTCTGGTTGTAGGTGCCATAAAACCTTGAGATTTCCACCTGGCTGAGCGGTCAGCATCCCCTGCGGATGTGATGTAGTGGTTAGCATCTGAGTCTGCCAGTCTCAGCGCGTGGGTTCGAGTCCCACCATCCGCTTTCGTAGTCCTGTAGCTCAATGGTAGAGCATTTGCCTTACAAGCAAGAGGTTGCAGGTTCAAATCCTGTCAGGACTACCAATATGCCCCCATAGCTCAGCGAACAGAGCAGCGCCCTTCTAAGGCGATGGCCCCAGGTTTGAATCCTGGTGGGGGTGCTGATTGATAATACATTCATTAAAACAGGAGGTGTGATTTATTTCTCTCGTTCTCTCAGCAATCTGAGGCTCTGCCTCTTGTCAGCAAGTGATTGCTCGGACTCCTATGTGCTCATTAGTCGAGGCCAGGAGGCAGAGCCTCAACGGAACACGAGGGAAATGTTAATGTTAATGTTAATGTTAAAAAGGAGGTGCTCGATCGCCATGCCTGTGATTGTCATGGAAGTTAAACTTGTAGAACAACATCCCAATGCTGATACTTTACGTATTTATAGCATGGCTGCTCCCGGTTATGAGGATGTCCAGATTATTGCTAACCTGGAAAATATTTATGAAGTTGGCGATCGGGTTGTTGTCGCCCTGGCCAACAGCGTCTTAAAAGACGGCACCAAAATTAAGCCCACTAAACTTCGGGGGATGCAGTCCCTTGGGATGGCGATCGGGAAAACCTCCGATCCGCCCGGGAGGGATCTTTCCCATCTCTATTGCCAAAAGAAAGTTGCCGAAGCAGTGGAACTGCAAAAATGGCCCAGTATCGAACTGCTGCATAACGTTCGTCGGAGTTTGGACTTACTAGGAGAAACTCCGAAAATCACCTATCGTGCTAAGATTAAACTGGATGGCACGAATGGCGGAGTCCAAATTTTCCCCGATGGTCGAGTTGCTGCCCAAAGTCGAACTCAAATTATTACCCCAGAAAACGATAACATGGGATTCGCTGGTTGGGTAGAGCAGAACGTGGAGTTTTTTGCTAACATGGCCAGAAAAGAGCACGTGACTCTGTTTGGCGAGTGGTGCGGCAAGGGAATCCAAAAACGGACTGCTATTTCCCAGATCGATCGCAAAATATTTTTGGTTTTTGCGATTCAATATGGCGGTTGGGACGGTCAATATGCTAAACTGGAGGTAAATCCAGAAGCAATTAGAGCTTTGATTCCGGAACATGCCGATATTTTCGTGATTCCATTCTATGGGGAATCGATCGTCCTTGATTTTGGCGATCGCCACCGGTTACAGGAAGCGGTGGAAATCCTCGATCGGATGGTTGAGGAAATCGAAAAGCAGGATCCTTGGGTGAAAGAAACCTTTGATATTGAGGGTTTGGGAGAAGGATTAGTCATGTATCCTGAAACCACGACTCTTGTAGAACGCTTCTCTTATTCAGAGCTGCTGTTTAAGGGCAAGGGGGAAAAGCATCGAGTTGTCAAAAGCAAAAAGTCCGTTAAAATAGATCCGGAACTTGCTGAGAGTATTGATGAGTTTGTCTCACTATTCGTGACAGTACCTCGTTTGGAACAAGGAGTTACGGAAGCATGTGATGGGGAATTCGATATGAAAAAAATCGGAGGATTTATAAAATGGATTGTAACTGACGTGCAGAAAGAAGCGGTGTCGGAACTAGAAAGCTCCCAGCTTACCTGGAAGGACGTGAATAAAGCTGTTATGAATGCGGCTCGCGAATGGTATCGAGCAAAAATAATGTTGCCATAGCGATCGGCTTGCGATATAATAGGAGTAGAGTTGTGTGAGACCGATGGTATCTACTCGAAATCGTGAAATGGGCAAAATTGTTACGAGGATGACCGTCACAAATCGGATCGATCGAGCTGACTTCGATCGTCAAATGATTGCAGCGGACAAGGTTCGCTCCATCACTCTCAATAATGTCCTCATCGATACGGGAGCAACAACCCTGTGCTTACCGGCAGATATAATCGAAGGATTGGGATTATCTTTACTCAAGGAAGTCGATGTCGAGATGGCCAGCGGAATTAGAAAAGCTCGGATATTTCGGGATTTATGCGATCGCGAAGGAACCTTTGAATGCTTGGAACTTCCTGGCGGTAGAAATCCCTTAGTAGGAGTTATTTCTCTAGAAGCTTTGGGAATAGAACTGGATTTAAAAAATCAACGACTATTCACTTTGCCTATTAGTCCGACAGAAACTTACTTGACGATTCTTTAACATGGCAATCTATTTTTACGGCACTCGGGAAAAACCCTACGGTTGCTTTTCTAACTTTTCCAAGCACGGGTTTGAGTTAGATGAATTATGGTGGCCCACTACCGAACATTATTTCCAAGCACAAAAGTTTGTCAACACCGATCGCCCCTGGTACGATAAAATTAGGGAAGCCAAAACTCCCAAAGAGGCGGCGAAAATGGGACGAGATCGCACTCATCCTCTGCGCAGTGATTGGGAACAAGTCAAAGATGGTATCATGCAGCAAGGGGTACTGAAAAAGTTTGAAACCCATGCCGACATTCGCGAAATTCTGCTAGGAACCGGCGATGAAAAGCTTGTGGAAAATTCTCCGACAGATTATTACTGGGGGTGTGGTAAATATGGTAGCGGTAAAAATAAGTTAGGACAGATATTGATGACCGTCAGGTAAATATTGCGCGATCGTCAATATTTACCGGTCTCCAATGAGGGAACTTTGAATTTTGAATTGATTAATATCCTTGCGTGCCCTAACTTTCAAGAGCCTACATACTTTAGTACGAGAGGAACAGTAACGCTGCTCAAAAAGCGGTGGGCGTGTGAGAACGGGGAGTGCGAAGAACCCGACAGGTTAGCTTAGAAGTAGCAATCCTTTAAAGAGTGTGTAATAACTCATCGGCGGAGTCCCCCTAGTAACTGAGAAAACGCAATAAGCTCTGATAACTCGCACGCAAGGCCCTTATACGATTCTGAATAGTGGTCAAGATGTAGTGATTTGACTGCGATCCGGGTTTTAGGCGCTAAAATCACTACTTTGACCCACTACCCCTGAAGTGTCTTGGGTAATGCTTGTAAAAACACCTGCTGCGCCTCTCGCAGTTCGAGCCCAGGATTTGCTGTAAAAATTGCCTGTAGCGCATCGGAAGCAGACATACCCGAGGCAATTAAATATGCTGCCAGCATAGTTCCTGTACGACGGCGCACCGTGCTGATAACGCGGCGATAGGAGGGGCTGATAATAGTTACGCGACGTGCAACTTTCCACGGAAGAATAACGGTTTGGTGGTCTTTCGCTGAAAATGTTGTTCTCAAAACTCCCTAAATATCGCTGGTTGTAAAAAGTTGCACACTGCGTGATACAGATTGTTCAGGAAACAAGTAGAACATTTTTGTGCTAAACTAGAGCTATACTCAATGCAGACCCAATTCAGCTAT
>JACOMV010000311.1 GCA_014324065.1 Hormoscilla sp. SP12CHS1
AAGCCGTTTCGCTGGACTTATATCGGTAAGCCGTTGCTCATCTGAGTTATCGGAGTTATTTGCGGCGTTGCGTACTAGATGCGAGAAGCTAGTATAATTAATGCCCAAAGAGTGATGGAAGTCCGCCTGCACTCGGGAGGCGAGGCGAGATTGGCCAACAAGGCCGGAATCTGGGGATGCTTGCCCAACTCATCCAGGCGCGCCGCCTCTTGGGCGAATAGCATTGCCGCTTTCTGGACGATGTTCGTACCTTGGGATTGGGGGTAAAACTGCTTGATGACACAGCGCGGTTGTCCGGGTTTATCCTGGTCTACCGCCAAGAAGGTTCTGCCAAAGCCATCTTGACCGATTAGTTTAACGGCACGGTAATGCTCTCGCAGCAGCAACTTGGTGCCGCAATATTGGCAGAACTTTTTGGCCGCTGGGTTTTGGGGTTTTGGGCAATCGGGATTCAGGCAATAGCTCATAGGGCTGTCCGATAGGGAAGCTAGATATATGCATAGGGCGAACAACTCTAGTTTACAATATACTTGACAATGCTTGCTGTTCTGGGAGCGGCAAGGACTGTAGTCGTCGTTTGAGCACTGGCACTGAGTATTGATTCAGGATTCTTGCCTCTGGCGGGAAATCCCACAGGAGTCGATCGATCAATTCTGGGAGATATTCCCTGGCTAAATCTGCTTTTTTTTAATTTCTGCTTCTGTTCTCAGCTTCAAGAAAGACAAAAAACTGCCTATCTCTTGGTCATCCAGGGTTTTACGCATTAGCACCTGTCCGGAAATCCCTAGCGCGTTAATTGTCAGCAAGCGTTCATAGGCAACTGGTACTCTTTTCCTGTCCGCCAGTTCAAATAATCGTTCTAATGGGATTGTTTGAGCGATCGAATATAAATCGATAATATCCTTGATTTCGGCTCTATCCTCCAAGGCACTGATTTTATTTGCTCCCATGTCCTCAAGGTTATTCAGGTAGATGCCTGAGTCTGTTTAGCGCAAATTACCGAGCAAATTAAATTTCTTGACCAACTCAATTTTCAACCTGTAGGTTGATTGTATAATAAAGAAACGAGCAAAATAATAGTTGATGCGATCGATTTGGATGGTGAAGTCAGATTGTCTGAGTCTGGCGGCCATGTCCCTAGCAATCAAATTAAAATCATCGGTGGTGGTAAAGAAATCTAAATCATCAGATAGGCGATGCTGGTAATGGAATCTAGATAAGGCTGTGCCGCCAGTTAGATAAATATTGTCTTCATACACAGAGGCGATTTCAAAGACTCTATCCTGTAGCGGATAAAGTTCTGAGTCGTAAAACTCAAGTTCCTCCGTTGTCGCTTGACGATAAAAGTTTTGGATCTCCATCATAGTTAACACTCCTCCTATTATCTCATAAATTTTGAGGCATTTTGAACAAGACTATAAATAAGGGTTTGAATAACTGTCACTCCTCACGTCCCCGATCGCGCAGCGTGGCGCAGCCATAGCAATCTCACCGCGCTGTATCCTGGGTAGTGCGTAAGGCGCGAGGTATCTCCTGGGTAGTGCGAATATGATGTCCCCCTGGTTTGCCTGAAACCGGGGGACATCAAGCTCCCAGGAAACATTTTAATTAAATGATAACTAGATTGTCTCGGAAGCGAAGGGAAGTTGTCAAGCATTTGCGAAGTTTACACAACAGGAGTAAAATGTCAGGATTCAGCCTTGCCTAACTTTTCAGATCCCTACTCCCATAGGACTGTATTGGCGCTCAATCATACCATATGCCATTACCTACTGTAATTATTCCCGGATATTTAGCTGACGCTTCTGTCTACCACGACATGGCACGGACTTTACAGCAGCAGGGGTTACCCACTGTCACCGTTCCCCTGCGACGCCGAGACTGGTTCCCGACCATCGGCAGCAGGTCTGTGGTGCCAATTCTCCGCTATATTGACCGCACTGTCAAGCAGCTGCGCGATCGCCACAATAGCGATCGAATTAATCCGATCGGGCACTCAGCTGGGGGCTGGATCGCGCGCATTTATTTAGGATAGGTGCCTTACTGCATTCACGGTGATGTCACCCCAGATGCTGGACTCTGGAATGCTCGCGATCGGTCTGCGGACGGCCCGAAAAATCGGGCGGAAACCTTGCTTACCTTGGGAACGCTGGACGAAGAAAAATCTGGATTTTGTTAATGTTAACTATCCGGGGGCTTTTTATCAAGATGTTCGCTATGTCTGTGTCGCGGGGAAAACGGTGAGGGGCGATCGGTCCGCGGACGGCCCGAGAAATCGCACCTTAAGGGAATGGTTCACCTACAACAGTTACCAGCTGACCTGCGGCCAGGGTGATTGCTGGGGAGACGGCATAACTCCCATTGCAGCTGCTCCCGAACGAGGGAGCCGAAAATCTGACCCTAGAAGGCGTCTGGCATTCTCCCAGCAACCCTGGTATCTGGTACGGTACGGCGGACCTAATGGAGTCTTAGGTTCCTTTTCTTGCTTAATGCAGGTAAATGGCGAATGGCGATCGGTCCGCGGACGGTCCGAGAAATCGGAGGACGGGACAGGCGATCCGCCCGTCCTACGGGATTTAACCAGAAACAGGAGGTTGTAGAATCTCCTCCTTTTCTTTTTCCTCTTTTTCCGCTGTCAAAGACGGCAAAACGACTGCTTCTGTGATAGCAGGCAGAAGGAGCTCCTCCATCTCAGGCAACTTCTCCAGGGAGAGACGAGTAGACTGAATACCACCCGACAGGCGCTTGAGCAATTGCGGTCTAGGGTCTTTCAGGATATAGATCATCCGATCCCCCGGACGCCACTCTTGAGAAGGTGAAGCCACTTCCAAACGGTCCGATCTTTCAATCAACAGTGGCAGTAACTCTCCTGCCCGCACTAATGCTTGCAGATGATCCTGCTGAAAGGAAAATCCCGGATCGTTAAGGGTCGTTGCCCCCAACTTCACCTGGCCGGAATGCAGGTGCTGGTTCCAAGTCTTAATTTGCAACTCCGGCACAAAGGCCTGAGTAACTTTCTTGTTACTGCCAACTGCAGCAGAAGCTTGTGGTTTAGCAGGGAAAACTGCGTACACGCGCGGCGGCTCGAACTCCTCTAGGGCCCGCTGAGCCAACACCAGATTCACCTCACCATTATTAGTCATTGCCAGAAATGTCCCCATCGATTCTAGTCCCGCCTCTTCCAAGACGCTGGTATCGAGGGCACTGCTTAAATACACCCGCAGACCTTCCTCTTCCGCTTGGCGACAAGCTTCAGCATTCGTATCAATCAGAACCACTGACTCTTTCCGTTTTTGATACCGGCTGGCAATCAATTTACTCAAGGGATGAATCCCCACAATTACGGCACCTGTAGCTTTTGTCGAAGTGATTTTTAGCAAACGAGCCACCAAGCCAGCTGTTAGTCCTTGACATACCACTGTCATGATAATTGTCAGGAAAACTAGGGCTTTAATCGCATCTCCACCGCTGATTCCGCGTTGGGTCAGCAAAATCGAAAACAGAGAAGCTACAGAAGCCGAAACTATTCCTCTAGGCGCAATCCAGCTCAAAAATAGCTTCTGACGCCATTTCAGTCCGCTGTTCCAAGTGCAGACCAATATATTCACAGGGCGGACCACAAACATCAGGATCAAGACCGTGAAAACGCTACCCCAACCTAAAGCAACGATACTGGCGATCGACAGGTCTGCTGCTAGCAGAATGAACAGCACTGAGACTGCCAGAATGGTCAATTGACCTTTGAAGCGCCGCAACAATCTCTCTTCTGGCAGGGCCGAGGCGCGGACTACAATCCCCAATACGACCGTTGCCATCAAACCTGAGTCGTTTAGGATCATTTGTGCTAAACCAAACAAGGCCAACAAGCCAGCCAAAACTACCAGATTTTTTAGGTCTTCCGAAAGAAAATGCATCCGTTTGAGCAGCAGTCCCAGCAGCCAGCCGCCCACACCGCCGATGACGACGCCGATGCCCAGGCGCAGCACCAGGCCAATAATCGCCGTCATCGGGTCAGCATCCCCATTAATGACGATGTCTAGTACCACCACTGCCAGAATCGCCCCCACTGGGTCGATCAAGACTCCTTCTCCCTCTAGTAAGGTGGCTACATCTCGTTGCACCTTGACATGTTTCAGCAGGGGAGAGATTACCGTCGGACCGGTAACTACCACCAATGAGGCGTACAGAAAGGCAATTTGCCAGGGGAATTCGCTGAGAATATGAGCGGCTATCCCACCCCCCATCAGCGTAATCAGAGTCCCAATAGTGACTAAGTTTCGCAGGCCCACGGAAACCTTTCCCAGGTCTCGCAGTTCTAAGTTAAGACCACCTTCAAACAGAATCAATGCTACTGACAAGGCCACAATCACTTCCAGGCCGATCCCCAGCTGCTGGGGATGTAGCAGATTCAATCCACTCGGGCCTAAGATAATGCCAAACAGCAGTAATAAGACGATGGCTGGGACTTTCAGATAGTCTGCCACCACCTGCGCACTGATGCCTGCTGTCACCGTGAGGACGATCAGCAGGATGATTTCTAAAGATCCTTCCATAAGCGATGTTTTTGCCAGCTGGAAGCTCAAGTGTTTCCACTGAGCACTCACACCACACAGCAATAGTCATTTTTTATTCTAGTTTATATTCCTGCTGTTGCTCTGTTGCTACTGGGGCTCCACTAGGCCCTCAGAAGCGCCCTCACCTAGCCAGACTCTCACTAAATCGGGATTTATCTGGTCGGGGTCGAGCTGGGAGTCACCTCCCAACCCTCCCTTTTTAAACCTGAAGAGCGACTTTCACCGCACCAGGCTACTTGTGGGTGATAAGTCCAAGTCAAAGGCAGATAACTTCGGGATTTCTCCCGTTGTCCCTTGTCCCATGAAATTTTGCTCCTTGTGGTCGGTCAATGGACCAGTTGAGTACCTAACTCCGGAAGGTTTGCGGGGGAGAACAGGATAAACCACTTATACCGATCTTTACTAACAGGTGCCCATATCTCTTGGGGGCGTCAAGTTTTTACCCGGTTAGGATTTTAGTCCATCATTACTACTTAGGGTTGCCCCTGGTATAGTACATTTAGAGAGCTGCTTTCTCCCAGAATTAAACTAAGTCAACCCGTCACCGGGCCGACTCGTCTTCAAAACCGGACGTGATAAGTACATGGACAAAATTAATTTCACACACTCTCTCGCGCTAGTCTCCATATCCGGAGCATGTCGCCCATGGCTAT
>JACOMV010000312.1 GCA_014324065.1 Hormoscilla sp. SP12CHS1
ATATTATTTAGAGAATCTGGAATGGCGGATTGCCCTGCCAGCGTCAACCCACCGGCAAAAAGTCAGGCAAGTGGAACCCATTGGCCTACCCTTCAGGGAAGAAGTCGAAGATGGTCAGCGGGTGGCCGTATTTAAGTTCGATCGCCTCAAACCCCATGAAGGGCGTATATTTGGCTGGAAAGCCCTGATCGAAGTCAGGAGTATCAAATATAATTTCGTTCCTCTAGACCTAGAAGAGATCCCCCCATTAGACCGGGAACTGCAAAAGCGTTATCTGGTGGATGATGACGACTTAGCGATGGACACAGAGACAGTCCGGCAGGCGGCCAAAGAGGCGATCGGGAGGGAAAGAAACTTCCTGCGGCAGATGATCTCGATTAGAAACTACGTCTACGATCGACTATCCTACGGGATCAAACCAAAGATCGATCGTCCAGATCTAGTCCTAGAACGAGGCATCGGTTCCTGCGGGGAGTACGTCGGCGTGATACTAGGACTAGCACGCTTGAATGGCATAGCCTGCCGGACGATCGGTCGGTATAAATGTCCAGCAACCCCGTCCCAGCAAGGAGTTCCGCTGATACCAGACTTCAATCATGTATGGTTAGAATTCTACATCCCCGGGTTTGGCTGGGTGCCGATGGAATCAAATCCCGATGATGTCGAAGACGGTCCCCACCTGACCCGATTTTTCATGGGATTAGCATGGTATCATATAGAAATAGGCAAAGGAATTTCCTTTGAAAAGCTGTTGCGCAACGGCAAACCTGTAAATAAAGAGGAATTGTCCTTGGGGGATTTAGCCATCAATCATGTCAGATTCACAATAATAGAAGAACTGCCACCACCTGGGTAGTTTATTAGTTGGTATACTTTGAAAGGGAATGCGCTGCGCGCACACTGCGCGATCGGTCCGCAGACGGCCCGAAAAATCGACTTGCGCTTTATTACATTGTTTTTGCTTAGCGCTTTTGTTAGCAAGATATGGCCCTAAGAGCAAAGGGATCCTTCGCAGTATAGTTATCTTAGCTACAGTTGAGCAGCAGACCTGGTCCATTACAAATAACCGCGATCGCTATGTCATCCCAACCGTTACTGTCTGGCAAACCTACTGGTAAAGGCAAACAACGGCGCCGCCGCAACCTCTGGTTTGAGAGATTGATGGAGATCGTAGCGGTGGGGAACTTGATCTTGGTGGCCTTCGATATGAGTTACGTCCGCATGCGGAATTTATGGCTACAGGGTAATATTCCCATTCCTATAGTTGGCGGCACCATTAAAGCTCCCGTGCCACCGATCGCCTCTTGGTATGACCCCGTTAAGGAGATTGAACCCCACCGAGATACGGCGGCGTATCTCCAGCAGGTGGATGCGCTAGAAGCTCAAATAAGGAAAACAGGAGTGCGATCGCCCTCCTCAGAAGCTCTCTTGGAAGAACTGCGGGTCAGAAGCGTGAAAATGATTGAAGAGAATCCTTTTCAGGTAGCCAATAAGAGTGGAACCCTGGAAAAGATTAAAAATAGGATGCGCGACCTAATTGACAATGAACAGGATTCATCCAAAGAAGTATTCAAGACTTTCTGGAGCCAAGAATATTTAGCTACAGCATCGCCAGCACAAGGACTAGGGTTCTTTGAGGAAGAGATTCGTCCCCTGATCGAAACCAACTACTTTCGGTCGAGCGACGAAACTGGGGAATTTACCGATAAATTCTGGCAACTAGACTTACCCTTTGCTATACTTTTTATCCTAGAGTTTCTGGCGCGGACCTTTTACATCAGCCGCCAGTATACCAGCATTGGCTGGCAAGAGGCCATGTTGTGGCGCTGGTACGATATCTTTTTGTTTTTGCCATTTTTCCGCTGGCTACGAGTCATACCGGTGACTATTCGGCTGAACGACGCAGAGTTAATCGATCTCGAACCAGTCCGCGCTCAATTTAGTCGAGGTTTTGTGGCTAGCTTTGCTGGAGAGCTAACAGAAGTCGCGATCGTGCAAACGATAAACCAGGTACAAAAGTCAGTCAAGAGTGGTGATTTAGCACGGCAGGTGTTTGAGAGTGTCAACCGCCCCTACATCGACCTGAACAACATTAACGAAGCAGAAGCGATCTCAGGACGTCTAGTGCAACTGACTCTCTACGAAGTGTTGCCAGAGATAGAGCCAGACTTAAGAGCCTGGCTGAACCATAACATAGAAAGCATCCTCAGTCAATCTCCTGTGTACCAAGGTCTGCATGCCTTACCAGGCTTGAATCAGCTCCCCGCTCAGTTAACCTTACAGATAGCGACACAGGTCTCAAAGCTGCTCACAGAAGGATCCCAATCACTCTACGATGCCATCATCAACGACCCCATCGGTGGTGAACTGACAAACAAGCTAGTGCAGCATTTCAGCCAAGCTTTAGGCTCGGAAATTCAACAAAAGCAAAACTTGCAAGAACTCGAATCCCTGATTTACGACTTCCTGGAAGAGGTTAAGATCAATTACGTCCAGCAACTATCCCAGGAGGATATCGAGCAAATTCTGGAACAAACCAGGCAACTCCAGCAAGGTAGCAAATCCTAGCCCAGCGTAGGACAGGCGTCTCGCCTGTCGGTCGGTGGAGGAGATCGCCAGATTCTGCTAACTACCGCCAGTAGGTATCCGTCTCGAAGGTCCATAAATAAAACTTGACAAATAAACTTTTATGTGATCTTATAGGAAAATATATCTGAGATCCTCTCCCCCCTCTCTAGGCGCGAAAGCGCCTGGGAAGCACTAAAGCGCTAACTACGAACGGGAATGTTATGATAGAAAATAACTCGAAGGCACCCACGGGACTAGGCCGCTAGTAGCCCCGTAATGATGTGGAACGGCGTCGTGGAGGTCAGGCATAATTTCACGCCTAAGTGGGTCTGTTACCAAATGTGTGGGCACGCTCCGGGAACCCTACGCTGCTCACCATGAGGGTAAATACCCGCTTTTTTTTAATGGAAGTTAGAGCTGTTTTGCGGGGGTTGACAGATGAATCATCCTTTAATTCCAGAAATTCTGGATTTGGCAACACCAGTGGCATCTACCCTGGGATTAGAAGTGGTAGGAGCAGTTTTTCAGACGAACCAAAAGCCCCCAGTACTGCGTGTAGACATCCGGAATCCTCAACAAGATACCGGTTTAGATGACTGCGAACGAATGAGTCGAGCGATGTCGGCAACCTTAGATAGTAATGAAATTCTATCAGATGCTTACGTTCTGGAGATTTCCAGTCCTGGCATATCACGACAGCTGACGAGCGATCGAGAATTTATCGCCTTCAAAGGGTTTGCCGTCATTGTCAGCACACCAGTTGCTGCCGAAAGTATAAAGGAGTGGCGAGGGCAGTTGCTGCGTAGGGATGAGACCGCAGTTTACTTGAATCAAAAAGGAAAAAGCATCGCCATCTCGCGCCAGGATATTACCAGGGTGGAGTTAGATGAAAGCCGCTAACAATCATCAAAGAGCAATCATTTTTTAGGGAGACAGAACCAAAAATGTCAATAGTAAATCTGCCAGGACTAAAAGATATGATCGACAGTATCAGTCGAGAGCGCAACTTACCGAAACACGCTGTCCAGGCGGCGCTGCGAGAAGCGCTGATGAAGGGATATGAGCGCTATCGTCGCACTCAAGGGCTGAATAGCGCCAACTTTGATGAAGAATATTTTGACAATTTTGAAACCGAACTAGACATCGAGGAGGAAGGATTTAGAATCCTGTCCACTAAAGGTATTACCGAAGAGGTCAGCAACCCAGATCATCAGATTTCACTCAAAGAAGTGCAAGAAGTCGCTGGCGAAGCCCAGTTGGGAGATACCGTGATATTGGATGTCACGCCAGATCGGAGAGATTTTGGTCGGATGGCGGCGATCCAGACTAAGCAGGTGCTGGCTCAAAAACTGCGAGATCAACAGCGTAAGCTGATTCAAGAAGAGTTCCAAGACCTGGAAGGGACAGTACTACAAGCTAGAGTCTTGCGGTTTGAAAGACAATCAGCGATCATGGCAGTTAGTAGTAGTTTTGGCCAGCCAGAGGTAGAAGCGGAACTGCCCAAGCGGGAACAACTGCCCAACGACAACTATCGAGCTAATGCCACCTTCAAGGTTTATCTGAAAAAAGTGGGCTCCGGCTCTCACCGAGGCCCGCAGCTGCTAGTGTCGCGAGCTGACGCTGGTTTAGTGGTGTATCTGTTCGACAACGAAGTGCCAGAAATTCAGGATGAAATAGTGCGCATTGTGGCAGTAGCGCGGGAAGCAAATCCTCCTTCTCATTATGTGGGTCCCCGTACGAAAATTGCTGTTGATACTTTCGAACGAGATGTAGACCCAGTAGGATCCTGCATCGGCTCCCGAGGGTCGCGCATTCAAGTGGTGGTCAATGAATTGCGGGGGGAAAAAATCGACGTGATCCGCTGGTCCCCTGACCCAGCTACCTATATTGCCAACGCCCTCAGTCCCGCCCGTGTCGATGCTGTGTATTTAGTAGACCCGGATGTTCGTCAAGCTCATGTCCTCGTGGCGGAAAATCAGCTGAGTTTAGCCATTGGCAAGGAAGGACAGAACGTCCGTCTGGCCGCTCGCCTGACCAGTTGGAAAATTGATATCAAAGATAACGCCTCTTACGACCATGAAGCCGAAAGCCTCAAGATTGCAGCTATAGTAGAGGCTCGTCAACTTGAAGATCTCGCCTCGGACGAAGAGCTGGAACTGGAAGTTGAACCAGATTCACTCTCACCGGTAGCAACATCAGACCCAGATCGGGTGGCCGCTGACGACCAAGCAGATGTTGTAGAGACAGCTGTGGATCCATCAGTACCGGAAACGGAGAGTTGCGACTAAGTGCCCAAAAACTTACACATCTCTCATATTTGGGGAAATGATCAGTACGATAGAGAAATAATATGTATAAAAAAAGCAGATTATTACGTATTAGTAAGTGCTGTCCTCCCGCCGAACCTTTGTTGTGGTCTGGTCTCTACACGAACTTCTGGTCTGATTTCGGGATGCGCTAGCAGGCTCAGTCTTACTTGACTGAGCAGCGGAGGGGGCCCGGAGCTTGCAGGAAAAGAAGTCCACTTGCTTCAAGTGATGCAAGTCCACTAAGCTAGAAAAAAGCAGTGGATGGCGGTGCTGTGCGATTCGTTTAAAGTAAACTGACTTGACACAAATCAAGAAAGGGGAGCGTTACCAGGGAATCATTAGCCCT
>JACOMV010000313.1 GCA_014324065.1 Hormoscilla sp. SP12CHS1
ATCCGGAATATACAGCCAACTGCTTTCCTGCTACTGCCCTGACTTCTGGCCTGCTTGCCAACCCGAGATACCTGTTATCCTGCGATCGGCCTCTGAAAAGGTGCGTGCCCACTTACCATCGGAGTTGCGGCCCAGGGAAATCACCCCTATTCCCTGGTCTATTAAACATTCCTGACAGATTTCCCGGGTTTTAGCTTTCAGAGGGTTATCTTCATACAGGGCAAAAGCGTTGATATCGCCCCCCGATCTTCCCGATCGCCCATTTAGAGGTAATCTAAAAACTGCGACGGTACGACATACAACTCACCCGACTTTAACTTATCTATCTCCACCCATAGGCCCAGCTTTTGCCTATTTTTCTTCTCCACAAAAGCGATCTGTTGCAGTTGATAAAACTTGGGGTCAACAAAATCGCCTTCATAGAGTTGGATAATTTCGTGATCGGGCTTTCCCTTGAAGACAAAGATGCTTTCTAGACAGCCTAAATAACGAATGTTAGTTAATTCTGCCTGAATTTCTTCTTGAAATTCCCGTTTCAAAGCCTCCAGACTCGTTTCCCCAAACTTCACCCCCCCTCCCATGGCCCGATAGAAGGTTTTTTTCCGCTCGGGATCGTAGCTTTTGCCGATAAAAATGCGATCGCCATCTCTAATCAACCCCAAAGCGATCGCCCTAATTTTCTCTGATTTAGACATAATAACCATCCTCAACCAAATCCTGCTGACGACGAATGCGCCAATCTTCATTTTCGCCGCCCACGATCAGGGTTTCGATATTGACATAATCCTTGCTAAATTGTAACAGCGCATTCACCAGAACGTCAAGGGCGATCGCATCACTGGTGCCCAGATCGAACCAACAACGACTCCAAACACCCTCATACTCAAAATCTCCCATATTATGCATCAGGGCCATCATCGCATCATCACCCGCCTCAGCATCATAATCCATGTAACTCAGGTCTAGTCCTTCCTCCTGCACCTGAAGATTTTCCGCATTAAACCCTCCCAATTTTCCCAAGTAAAACCAGGATTTAAATACTTCTTCAACGTACATCCTTTCCATCTCGCTGGGCACCGTACTGAACTCTACCCATATCCATAAATCAAAAGTATCGATCTCGCGAAACTGTACTTGCATAATTGCCAATTGTTAATTGTGAATGGAGAATTGTGAATGGAGAATTGCGAATGGAGAATTGTTGATGGTTATCTGAACAATTCTCAATTTTAAATTCTCAGAAAAGTTGAGGTAAATTTTCTGGACCCCACCAGGTATCATTATCCTCCTTTATCGGGTCTCTAAGGTCGTCGCAATCGCGATTTATCCCATCAATCTTCCTTTTATTTTTGCAGTATTCATAAAACATTTGGGCCACAATCATCTTGGGGAGTTGCGGCGATCGGGCGCAGTCTGGAAATATTCCTGGGCTAATTCCCGCTGGCCCAGCAACACTAAAATTTGGGCTTTCAGATAATGTAACTCAGGATGTTTCGGGACTGACGCCTTGGCGATGTCAGCATACTCGTTCGCCTTCTCGTAATCGGACAAATCTCGGTAGGCGATCGCAATTCCCCAGTCAGCGAAACTAGAGGGGGCAGCATACTTGTCCAAACGGGCGATCGCGTCAGCAGGGTTAGCAAAGGGCAAAGTCATAGCCAGCATTAAATCCATATATCCCTTAATTAAGTTTAGTTCTGGATCGGACGAATCAATAGCGGACGCCTTATCCAGAAAATTATACACCAGTTGCAGTTTCCTCAAGGCTTGGGGGAGACCTCGGACGAGACCTTGCTGTTGCAGATTATCAGCCCCTTCTAATAAATGACCGACAGCAATATAGAGATTGCCCCGCAAAGGTTGAGAAGCAAGGATATTCTCAGCCATCTCGCGAGTTTTGGTAGCATAGGGACCGAGGGATTGCCAATCTTGTTTGACATAGGCCATAGATGCAATCATGGCCTATGTCAGGGGCTCCTGGGACTCCCGAGTTTCGGCCTGGCGCAGAAACTCAGCAGCTTGGGGATAGTTCCCCAACTCAAAAAACGATCTGAAAGCAGCTTCCGTCTCCTCTCCCATATCATAGGGACTGTTAGGGCGAAAGGGGTCTCCCGCTTGACTGGGGCTCACCCAAAGGTTAAAAGTCAGGACCAGAGTGGCTACAGCGGCACCAAACAACCGCCGGGGGGCAAAAAACCATTCTCTCATTTGGGGCTGCATCGGAGCTCTCTCACTGGCTTTATCAATCCTAGTGTAATCACGATCGTATGGGAAGACATCTATCCCCCGATCGAATGGTACTGACTTAAGGGAAAAAGTTGTTAATGTCATTGCGAGGGGGGGGTGTCAAAGCTAAGAATCATCATCTTACACTAGCATCCCCCCCCCGAAGCAATCTCAACCGAGAGCTGTTGGTGGGAAGATTGGCGTCGGGCCGCTGCGCGAACGGGGGGGGCTGTTGGTCGAGTTCCCCACACTCGGTTTGGACTCCCCCCCACGCGCAGCGTGGGGGGGTCGGAGGGATTAAACTTATGCTGTAAGTACATGGACAAAATTAATTTCACACACTCTCTCGCGCTAGTCTCCATATCCGGAGCATGTCGCCCATGGCTATGTTATTTTTGTCTAACTACTTAGATGAGTTGACCCCCCGGCCTTCGCAGCGGCGCGACGTTAGGAGCGCTAGCAATCTCCGGCTGGACGACGACACAAGCAAATATATGTAGGGGCGAATGTCACTGACTGAAGTCCAAAAAATCCTATTTGTCATTATGCTCTATCTGAGAAACCTAGTTTATCACCCCGCTGCAAGTCCCACCGCGATCTTGAAGTCGATCTACCTGGAGTTAAGTCCCCAACAATTGGGACTAATTATCGGACCGAGTGGCTCTGGCAAAACCACCTTAATGGAAATTTTAGCAGGGTTGGCCACCCAAACCGCTGGTCAAATCAAATGGCGCGATCGGCAACTCACCCCCGAAGAATTGCAACAGCTAGCAGGATTGGTATTTCAGTTTCCAGAGCGGCATTTCTGTGGAAGTACCATTTTAGAAGAATTGCGCCTCGGTCATCCCGAGTTAGGGTACGAGCGAGTTCGCCAAGCTCTAGCGGAAGTGGGACTGGAAGATATACCTCTGCACCGTCCCCCCCACGCTCTCAGTGGCGGTCAGCAGCGACGCATCGCTCTGGCCGTGCAGCTAATTCGTCAGCCTCATATCCTCATGTTGGATGAACCTACCGCTGGGTTGGACTTCTCTATCCGCCAGCAGTTGGTGAATCTCTTGGCCAGGCTGAAAAGTTCTTGGACTATGTTGATTGTGACTCACGATCCGAGTGAATTAGTCAGCATCGCCGACCGCTGTTGGAGCCTTAACCACGGCGAACTGCGCTCCGTGGAACCAGCAACTCTCACAGCCGCGCCGGAAGCTGGTTCCCCTAGGCGCGAAGCGCCCCCGAAGCACTTTAGTGCTTACTACTAACCCCCGAAGCACTTTAGTGCTTACTACTAACCCCCGAAGCACTTTAGTGCTTACTACGAACGGAACGACGAACCTTACTAAGAACATGACAGAACCGCATCCACCGCAAGTGCTGCCCCAGATGACCGATGTTTGGCAGCAAACTCTCCATTGGCAACCTACTGCTACACAACAACAACTGTTTCAATCCCTTTATCAACTGATTCTGACCGGTAATGCTAAACTCAATTTAACTCGCATTACCGACCCCATCGCCTTTTGGGAGAAGCACCTCTGGGATTCTTTGCGGCCCATCGCCCCTCTGTTAACCGATGATGCCGGAACTCCTAATAATGCACGGATGATCGATATTGGTACGGGTGCGGGGTTTCCGGGGTTGCCAGTGGCGATCGCCCTTACTCACTCCTCAGTCACCCTCCTCGATGCCACCGGCAAAAAGATTGCATTTCTGCAAACCCTCTTAGCACAGATGGCCATCGATAATGCCACCACTGCGATCGGCAGAGCCGAAACAATTGGTCAACAACCCCGGGATCGAGCAAAATACGACTTTGCTCTTCTGCGTGCTGTAGCAACGGCTACCGTTTGTCTAGAATATGCCCTGCCATTTCTCAAAGTTGGCGGTTTAGCCATTCTCTATCGGGGTCACTGGACGCCGGCAGAAGCAGAGGCTTTGGCTGGCACCGCTGAAGCTTTAGGTGCCTGCATTGAGTCTACTGTTACCTTTACTACTCCCATCAGTCACGCCACCCGCCACTGCCTCTATGTACGTAAGTGTGATTAATGTCACTCCTGTTCCAGTGTCAAGTCACCCTAACAGAACTTTACAAGTTGTTACATTTGTTTACAGAAGTCAGAAGCAGGAGAAACAACCATGTACACCACAACCAACGAAAACGGTATCCTTAACAACTATCCCGTCGCTCCGAAAATGTACTATGGCTCCTATCCCGACGGGCTCTGCAACAACGCAGTTACCTGATGCAAGGCTTGCTAGCGACGACCTTCGTCGGTTCCTTGCTGTTGACGGCATTGGCCTGTAGCTAACTCCACCTCTAAGTATGCCAGGGTGATGAACATCACAAGCACTTCCGAGTCAAGTCACCCTAACAGAACTTTACAAGTTGTTACATTTGTTTACAGAAGCAATAAGAAGGAGAAGCAACAATGTACACCACAACCAACGAAAACGGCATCCTCAACAACTATCCCGTCGCTCCGAAAATGTACTATGGCTCCTATCCCGACGGGCTGCAACAACGCAGTTACCTGATGCAAGGCTTGCTAGCGACGACCTTCGTCGGTTCCTTGCTGTTGACGGCATTAGTTATCAGCTAACCCATTGGCAACGCACATCGCATCGGACATAATTTCAAGGAGAAAAACTATGATGACCATCGTAATTTCTGTATTGATCGTCGGTTGGCTTGCAGGCTCCATTATCGGTACTCAAGCCTACTTCCGGGGCGAACAGTCCAAGCCCATCCACGAACGGAACTGGAACTCTCAGGAATTTGAACAGCTGGCTTCCTCTGTCACAGGCACTGAGACCGACTACAACCAACGTACCCCTGCCTACGGGATGGATGCTTATGCCAGCAACAACCTGTCGAACTAGAGTATCCGTCAAGTATTCGGTAGAAACCGGGTTTAGCCTGCGGTTAAGACGATGTCCAGCCCTACAAAAACCCGGTGACCGTGAGCCCGACTTATCAAGTCAAAAGTTAAAAAAAATTAAATATAGTTTGGCTTTTGACTTTTAACCTGAGAAAGGAGACGGTACTTGATTTTCATATTTTATACTTCATAGCTTGTGCGTGACTGTTAAGTTACGTGCTTGACTTTTATTTTTTAGTATTAGTGGTTACAACTGGGGTGGTCATAAGTAGTTGATAGCCAGGTACATCTGGTGATACATGTATATAGCCCGCGCAGCCCCTGCGCAGCGGAGGGGGCGTTACCCGGGGAGCTGGGGCTTTGTTCATGTAGCCGGGCCCTTTAGGGTTCGGGCGGCGAGGTCTCCTACCAACAGGTTTTGACCACACCCGTTTACAACAACCCATCGACCGGTTTTCGGGTCTCGATAGGTTGTGAAGGGGTTGGGTTTTAATGATGCGCTGCAAGTTTTAGTCATTTCATTGTCCTTTTCTTTCATAGATCTTGATTCCTGTTGCGGCAAGTTAATTTACAATTACCACAAGTCCATTGGGTTGTGTATATTGGTGATACCCTCCACCGCTTCGATGTCTTCGGAGAGCTCGATGTCCCCGGGGATCGCTCTTACGTATTATTTGGGGGACATCGTATTTGTATTACTCCGAAGACATCGCCGGATCACTCATAGTTGCTCAACAATTTCTCTCCAATAAAGTATAGGGTTATTCTGGCAGATTTCCTCATCGCTGGTAACAGCGCTTTTTTTCATATCTAGCCTTTTTAAGTCAAAATTTACTCACTACATTGTAGATATGAGAAAACTGCTCGGCGATCGCCTGATAGGACCAAAGGTATGAATTATATCTCATCTCATATTGCTCTTGGCTTGGGGTTCGATCATCTAGATTGAATAATACAACCGCTCGCCAAATAATCGAAACCGCAAAATCTCGGATTTTTAGATAAGTAATTGCACGTAACCTAAATTACGTAAATCTTCTGAGCTAGTTGTTTGCCGCCACTAGGGCTTGAGGCGGCTGTGTCATCTCATTTGAGATTGTCGAACTGACGAACGAACTCGACATCTGTAGCTTCCTTGTTTCAAAATGGTATCAGCAACCTAGTTGTGAGCATAATTAATTCAATGAGACAATTTTAAATTTATGTCTGAGTGATGAAGTTCATATATTAAATTTTACAATATCATTGAGATTCAGGACTAGACGGTGGGGAGATCGCTCCTGATTACCCTATTTCAATAGTTGGGACCGTTTTGGCTGTACGTAGCTGCAAGCCTTGCGATGCACAAGTCGGGCGGTCGCGCTACTCGCCGTACCCCTTGTCGCGCATCGCAGCGTCAGCCTTTCACGATAGTGAATTTTAGGCAAGTTAGCCCTGGGGCAGACATTGAAAAAAATAAGGCGCGAAGGGCTGTAACCCTTGTGTTGTGGTCGTTCTGAGGGTCTAAAAACTGTCCGGAGTATTGTATTGTCAGACTTTTGTCTGTAGTCTTCGATACTAATTTAGCGAAGCGTGCGTTTACCCTGTTGTCAAGGGCGCTCGGGCCAGTAGCCTACCGGAAGACAAGAACCAAATGGGAGAACCTATCCCTAATGGCCTCGTTACCTGGCTCCCGCCTGGTAACGCGGGGGACCAGGCAGCTATCCAAGTGTTTGAGAAGAAGCCAAAACCGCCCAAGGAAGAGGTACCAGAACCAGCAGCAGCGCCAGAACCAGCAGCTTACTGATGAAGAAAGGCGATCGCCCCAAGCTTGACTAAAGGGCGATCACCGTTTTTCTTTTACTCGCACAAAACAGCAGCATGGTTGCGGATGTGATCAGAATGGGACGACTATATTTAGCCGTAAGGATTAATTCGCTGGCATCGTAAACCCGCCAGGTTTCCTGCTTGGTACCCAGGAAATTGGTAAATACCTTCTGTCCCAAATCACTGCGCATCGGTGCCGCGATCGGGGCGAAAGCGGAAAGTGACTGATATTGTTCTGGGTTCCTCAAGGCACAGACTAGGGCCCCATGTCCGCCCATAGAATGACCGAAAATTCCCTGTTTTTCCGGTATCGCTGGAAAGTTTTCGGCTATGATTGCAGGTAATTCGCGGACCACATAGCTGTACATTTGATAGTGGGACGCCCAGGGTGCCATTGTCGCATCAACGTAGAAGCCTGCACCCGTACCGAGATCCCACTCGTCGTTTTCACCCTGTATGCCAGTATCCCGCGGACTGGTATCTGGCATAACTAACATTAACCCCTGTTCTGCGGCGTACCGCTGCGCCCCGGCTTTTATGATAAAGTTCTCTTCTGTAGAGGTTAAACCAGAGAGAAAATAGAGGACTGGCACTGGTTTTGATTTTGCTTGGGGTGGTTGATATACTGCGAAGCGCATTTCGCAGTTACAGGTCTCCGAATGATGGCTGTGAAAACTGACTTGGCCGCCGAAACAGGCATGTTCGGAAATAATGTTGACTGATGTAGACATAATTTGCTAATGGGGAATAACAGGGCTGTAAATTATTCGCGATCGCCGTCACCCGTTCCCAGGCCGGTGTCTGGAGCATGCCGATCGCGGCAGCGCGGCGCCAGCCGTGTCCTTCAGGACAAGAGCAGGGTGCGGCTACAGGGACAAAGCCCCAGCTCCCCGGGTAACGCCCCCTCCGCTGCGCAGGGGCTAAACATAGGAGTTGGGAACCTTGGCGCTGAAGTACAACAACGAACCTTTGTGCTGTTAAAATGTTAAAACGGTGCGGATAGACTCGCCTTTGTGCAATTAATTCAAAGGCGTCATTAATTTGGTCGATCGGCATGACGTGGGTAATCAAGTCATCGATGTTAATTTTACCTTCCATGTACCAATCAACTGCTGCTTTCACGTCCATACTTCGCGTTTAGAAAACTTCTGATTATAATAGACTCAAATGGTGAATTGGAAAAGTGCTATGGAAACTACAATCAGAGAAGCGATTGTCGATGCTACCAGTCAAGGTCGTTTTCTGGACGATCGGGAAATAGAACTGGTTGCCCAGAGGCTGGAACGGGCAGCGGCTTACTTTGCTGGGGCTAAGTATTTGGCAGAAAATGCCTCGGTGCTGATGGAGGGTGCAGTGCAAGCGGCCTGCGCAATTTTGCCCGAGGATGCTTGTGGACCGGACGCCAAGGAAAAGTACCTGCGTGAGGTGGCATTTTATCTGCGCCAGCTACAATACCGTTTAGTTGCTCAGGCGACGAGTATCCAGCCGAATTCGACCGGGAGTTGGCAGGCGATCGACTATAGTTTTGATTTGCCGATTGATGGGGCGATCGCGGCCCTCAAGCATCTTCAAGGCGATCGGGGTTTGCCGACTTGGGCGGCAAAACTTGTGAACGCCTACATTGACGCCAGTTTGGAGATCCTGAGCGCACTCCAAGAGAACCACCTGCTGATTGACGAGACCAACAACGGTAAGGTAATTTCCCTTGAGCCCGAAGAGAAACCTCTCCGACTCATGGAAATAGGTGCGCGGGTTCCCGACGAAGAATGGGCTAAACTACCGAGGGATTTGGCTCGCAATTTTGAACATTATATGTATGGAGCACCGAAAGAAGAATGAGGCGTATTTTTCTCTATACCTCCTATCTCGTCGCACTCGCCAATCGAGGTGGTGACTTATATTAGCATGTAGAACCATTATCGCTTTATAATAGATGGACATGATGAATACCGAAAGTGCTATGGAAAATCAAATCAGAGAGGGCCTCGTAGATGCTACAATTCAAGGTCGTTTTTTGAATGCTAGCGAACTGGAACTGGTGGCCCAGAGGCTGGAACAGACAGCGGCTTACTTTGCTGGTGCTAAGTATTTGGCAGAAAATGCCCCAAATTTGATCGAGGGGGCTGTGCAAAGGGCCTGCGCAATTTTGCCCGACTCCGCTTGTGGGCCGGAAATGAAAGAGAAATACCTGCACGATCTAGCTGGTTATCTGCACCATTTGCAATACTACTTAGTGGCTGAGGCGACGAGTGTTCAGTCCAATTTCCTGGGTAGTTGGCAGATGATCGACTATAATTTTTCTTTGCCGACTGATGGGGCGATCGCGGCCCTCAATTATCTTCAAGGCCATCGGGGTTTGCCGGCCTGGGCGGCCAAACTTGTGAACGCCTACATTGACGCCAGTTTGGATATCCTGAACGCACTCCAAGAGAAGCACAAGATGATTGGCGAGACTGACAACGGTAAGGTAATTTCCCTTGAGCCAGAAGAAAAACCGTTCTGGAAGTGGCTTATAGAGATTGGTGAGCAGGTTCCCGACGAAGAATGGGCTAAACTACCGAAAGATTTGGCTCGCAATTTTGAACATTATATGTATGGAGCACCGAAAGAAGAATGAGGCGTATTTTCCTAGATACCTCCTATCTCATTGCAGTCATCGATCGAGGCAGTGACTTACATCAACGTGCAGAAGAGTTATCCCAGGAGTTAGGTGTCTTTGCTGCGGTCACCAGTGAGATGGTTCTAACGGAGTTACTCAACTATTTCTGCGAAAGGGAAGCTACCTTCGTCACATAGCTGCGACTATCGCTGCAGGATTGCCTGCTAAACCCAACACAGAAATTGTCCCACAAACTCCCGAACAATTCCGTCAGGCACTTGAGTTATACCAGAAAAGGATGGACAAGGGTTACAGTCTCACTGACTGCGCCTCAATGCTAATTATGGAGGAGCGGAAAATTAAGGATGTTCTCACCCACGATAAACATTTTACCCAAGCAGGGTTCAATGCTTTGTTGAGATCGCCTTGAGAATGACCAATAGACCTCTTGCATAAATGCTAAAATTGCTGATGAATTGCTATTGCGGAGCAAAAATTTACTTTTGCCAGAGGTCTATTGCTCAATAATCTCCGATCTTGTTTTAAGATAATGTCTGGGGAATCACCCACAATTAAAAAAACTTCACCATTGAAAATGTCCCGCGTTGCCCAGCCCCCGGTTGGGTTGAGGCACGAAACCCAACCTACAGATGATGAAAGTTTGAGCGTGGGCATTTAATCTGATATCATATAAAATAACCTAAGTTGCTACCTACAGAACCCCAATACCAAAATTAGCCAAAATTAGCCTTTAGAGCCTTGTGATTTACTCAGGTCGAAATTTTTATAGGTAGCAACTTGAGTTAAAATAGTATCAGACCCAGATTTTTTGATGACTCTGCACTGAACGTGATGAAACTTCCAGAAATTGCCAATCGCAACTTGCGCAAGCGTGCCTTGACCCATGAATCGTTCGCCAACGAAAATAACTGTCCCGATAATGAACGGCTGGAATTTCTCGGGGATGCTGTCCTTGGCTTCATCGTTAGCGATCTGCTGTATCGCACCCCCAATATGAACGAAGGTGATATGACGCGCCTGCGCTCAAAACTGGTGGACGAGTCCAAGTTGGCTGCCTTTGCCCGTCAGTTTCACTTGGGAGATCGTCTGTACCTCGGTCACGGCGAGAAACAATCCGGCGGGCGTGATAAAGACAAGATCCTCGGCGATGCCTTTGAGGCGTATATCGGTGCATTGTATCTCGATTCTGGATTGGACAGAGTACGCAGCTTTATTGAACCCCTGATACAAGAAATCATCAATGATGGCGATGGAATTGCTATGCAAGTCGTGGATGAGAAAAGCCAGTTTCAGCAATGGACTCTCGCCTATTTTGGCACAACGCCAACCTACAGGATTGTGAATGAATCGGGCCCAGATCATGCACGTATATTTACGGCTTTGGCCTGCGTCAAAGGTAAGGTCTATGGAATGGGTACGGGTAAAAAGAAGCAAGATGCAGAAAAGGCCGCTGCCCGTAATGCCTATCAAAAACTTAGTGGCAATCCGTAGCAGGAAGCAACGGGAACGATCGCACCCCAATTCTCCACGCGAGCGCAATCGCGACTAAGGTAGAGATCGGGTCGATCGGGTTTCGCCTATCAATTGCCAGCAATCGCGGTTCGATGCATGATAAGGATATGATCGACCACCCGTTCGGTGAGTTTGTTTACGGTAGGGTCTTCGCCTTTTTGCTCGTCCCCAACTTCCGCGATCGCCATAGCAAGTCGCATTGCTGGGGTAGGTTTCGTTTCCGTATCGCTAGTAAGAAGAATCATGTTAGTTTTTTTGTTACTTACTGTCAAATAACTAATATTTGTCTATGCTAACAGCCAACCAAATAATTCTCCTACAGTCAGTTGGATATCCCTAGCAAAGGATGGCACGGGAAGCTGCTGGGCATATTCGTCAAATACTTCCGGACGCTGCTGCGGACGATAAACTGATAATGTTTGCTCCTTAGAATCGATCGCCCAGCCCATCTGAGTTTCAAACTCCAGGCTGTACAAAATTTTTTCGGTAATTTGCGTCTGACTCTGGTCGGGGGATCTGATCTCAATATTCCAGTCAGGGGCTAGGGAGAAAACATTGGCAATTTCACCACGATCGTCGCGAGGAATTCTTTCCCACACAAACACAGATATATCCGGAACGATCGACCGTCCGCCAAAGGTACATCGCAGTTCGCAAAAAGCTCGTCCTATACGCTGACGCTTCAGAACTGCATTGATAGTAGCGGACAGTTCTGTTTGAATTGTACTGTGCTTTCCTGGCGGCATTTGTTTCTGGATAATCTCTCCATCAATATACTCCCTAGCGGGTTCCGTTTCTGGTAGCTTCAGAAACTCCGCCAGTGTTAAAGGTTTAGAAACGATCTGTACCATTAGGAATGTCTCCAAATAAACTGGTGACTGGTGATTTGCGATCGGGGGACACCATCATCTATATTGTAGCCTGAATTAGGCGATCGCCCCCTCTAAAAAGCTGGCAAATTCTGACTTGCTCAGAGTTCCTCGGGCCACCTGCATCACCAGGTCATAAGCCCGATCGTCGGTAATATTGAGACTATAGCCATTCATCCGCAAAAAGACATCCATTGCCGCAAACGCTGTCCGTTTGTTGCCATCAATAAAGGGATGGTTCATTGCCAAGTGATAAAGGTAGACTGCTGCTTGCTCGTAGATCGTTGGGTGGAGGAGTTCCCCAGCAAATGTAGCTTGGGGTTGAGCCAAGGCCGACTCCAGCAAACCCCGATCGCGGATGCCCGCAGTACCCCCAAACTTCTCAATTTGTCTGGCATGAATCTTGACAACCATAGTTTCGTTGATAAAATCAGGAATTAGCAAGGCGACGATAAACCTCCTCTCTCTCACGTTCTGAGTCCAGGTATGCCTGCCATACCCGGTCGTCTATGTTCAATTGCTGCTCATTTTTTAGAGAACGCACAAACTCCAATACCTCCAGCAAGGCTGACTCTGGCACCTTGTCAATTTCCTCAAGGATTTGTTCTTTGATTGTCATCACCACTTAGTTTGATTCTACTCTTTCTTTATTATACCGTAAATCTGTACCTTGTAAAACTGGGTTTGTTAAGATTTTTTAAAGTTTAGCAACCAGGTTTCTGGCAAGCCGATCGCAAATCCAATTTGACTGCTATAATGTAGCCAAACTTTGGTCGCTTAAGAAGTTGAACATGACGAGATACCGAACCATAACAACTGGTCACTCCAGTCTTTACGATTGAGACTACTATCTTTGGCTGCAAGGGACGGTTAAGCGGTTGCAGCAAGGTAACTTTGCTGAGTTAGATATTGCCAATCTCATTGAAGAACTCACAGATATGGGAAAAAGAGAACGACGGGCGCTAGAAAGCAATTTGGTTGTGCTTTTGATGCACCTCCTTAAGTATCCATATCAGGTCGAAAAACGTTCTCATAGCTGGCTGGCAACTATTTTTGAACATCGTCGGCGCTTGAGAAAAGCCTTTCAAGATAGTCCCAGTCTGAAAAATTACTTCCTGGAAGTCTTTGATGAATGCTATCTTGATGCCAGACAGTTAGCGGCTTTAGAGACTGGTTTACCCCTGGATACTTTTCCCATAGAGGCGACTTTTGACCCAGAAGAAAGTCTCGACTCTGAGTTTTTGCGCGATCAAATATTATCGCTCATCTGCTGACGAATTGCAGCTATGATTTTGGCATCAAAGTCTGGGTCGTTCGCGGTTGTTATGACTTCAGTCGATCTCCCAGCCTGCCCGGCGATCGAGGTAAGCTTTGAGTGCCGCTTCATCGTGACGATGTTCGAGAAAGTATTGCCTTAACTGCTGGTCTGACATTATCACATACTCAATTTTACTCATTTAAGTACCTCCCCTTGTGTATTATCCTGGCTATTAAACAAGTCAATTGACGGTGGGCGATGCCCACCCTACGATTAAACAATAGGTCAACTCGTTAGCGATAGATGACTTAAGCCGAGTTCAGCCATGAGTTGCTCGCGGGAGATGTTGTTTTTGCCCTCGTGCTTCTGATAACTTCGATCGGTCGGAATATCAGCTAGAGTTATTAAACTAAGCCAGTCCGTCACCGGACCGACTCGTCTTCAAAACCGGACGTGAGACTTTCACCTCATCCGGCT
>JACOMV010000314.1 GCA_014324065.1 Hormoscilla sp. SP12CHS1
TCGAAGAACTGATAGTCGCTACGGGAGCCAGAGTAGAATATTTACCACCCTACTCACCAGACTTCAACCCTATTGAGATCTTGACTGGGATATTATTTTCCCGCAAGTCCCTTAGCTTCGAGACCGCTAGATGATGCCCTCCTAGGGTCGGACGACGAACTGGAGATTGGCTCAATTGAGACAGCGCCCTAGTGGATATTTTAGCTAAATTAGAAAGTGTTGAACAGATGAGACAAAACAGGGGTGAATTAAAATCGGTAAGAACCCGTAGTGGCAGGCGGTGCAGTTAGCAGGTAGAAAGTTATGAGTACTGTTCTAGTGGTTGAAGATAGTGTAGCCCAACGGGAGATGATCACAGACCTCTTGAAGGGAAGCGGCTTAAATGTAGAAAAAGCAAGTGATGGGTTAGAAGCATTGGAGAAAATCCAATCCCTGAGCCCGGATTTAGTGGTATTGGATATTGTCATGCCGCGAATGAATGGTTATGAAGTCTGCCGTCGTCTGAAGGCAGACCCAAAAACCGAGAATGTGCCGGTGGTAATGTGCTCTTCCAAAGGAGAAGAATTCGATCGCTACTGGGGAATGAAGCAAGGGGCAGATGCCTACATTGCTAAACCGTTTCAGCCGACGGAGCTGGTGGGAACGGTGAAACAACTACTACGAGGGTAGTGATTCTCGTAGGTGGTTAGTGGTTAGCGGTTAGAATAATGATAACCGCCATCCACCGCCATCCACCCTCATCGACCGGTGACCGCCATCGAATGGTGACTGGTGATTGGGGTCAGCATTGGGTGCTCCGGTGAGGGGCGACAACTGGGGTCAAAGTCGGTGTTCGGAGTAGCGCTGAGAGCACTTCGTAACGGAGTTCGGAGTTATTTTAAATTCCCTTTTGTATTACATGAAGGCTGCTTGTAATACCTTGGCTTATGAAATGCTCCCGCTTTGTACCTTGACATGGGTTATTTAATATAGTATAATATCTGTAAAGATACACAGTCCGAAATAAGATCGATTTTCTGTCTATGCACAGTAGTTGAAATTTGGCCACTGGTTCAGTTTGATTAATAAAACTGCTGAAACCATTACAGAGTAGGTGTGCGCGGAAATTTAGGCAACACCTGGCTATATCCCTTGCTGGGTGAGTGTTTCACGCGATCCTTTTAATTAGACGCTTCGTATGTGCCGAAATTTGTCAATTTTTATTAATGGACCGACTCTCTAGGCTCCCGACAGGCGTCTGGCCTGTCGGGAGCAACTAAAAACTAAAAACTAACAACTAAAAACTAACAACTAAGGAGGCAATGATAGGAAATCATGACTTTTTAACGGGTGCTGATGCAGAAAAAGGACAAGCGCCAGCATTCGAGGAATTGGAAAATCCAGAGGGAGAGTTACATTTAAGGTTTTACGTACCTTCGGGATCGGAGTTGGCCCTGAATGCGATTGGCATTCGGGAAGTGCTGTCTCAGTCACCAGACATGATTACGGCGATACCTAACGTTTCTCCCTTGCTATTGGGTACCATAAACATACGAGGCAGGGTGATTTGGGTGGCGGACCTAGGTAAGTTTTTAGGAGATGAAGAGCCATTAAATACTGATAGACCAGACATTCCGGTGATTGCAGTCGAAGATCAAGATAGGATGCTGGGATTAGCAGTTGACAACATAGTGGGAATGGTCTGGCTGGATGTAGATGAACTACAAAGACCAACAAATGTACAGGATACTATGGAACCATTCCTCAAGGGAGAATGGTTGATAGACAAAGAGAATGGGAAATATCTGCGGTTGCTAAACCAAGTGGCATTGCTGCGGTCAGCGCGGTGGGCAGCATAAAAATAAGGGGAAGACTAATTCTGGAAAGTGAAAGTTCGAGAGGGGTTCCGGGATGGATAAATTGTTTAGCAGGGGGGCGTGGTAGATGGACTATCTACAAGAATACCAAAAAGCGGAAACAGCCTACATGCAGGGTAGATACGAAGAGGCGGCGGCAATTGTTGACCCATTAGTGGAAGATTTCCCATCGGAGCCCAATGCCCATTTACTCCGGGGTCACATATACTGCTATGGGCTACAGCAGTATGAGACAGCCATAGAAGAGTACGAGTCAGTACTGGCGATCGCAACTGAAGAAGTGTTGGTTAATTATGCCAACGATGGGATCGATTACGCTAGTCAATTTACTAGCAAACCAGCAGCCCAGATAGAGTCAATGGCGCCACGGGCAGTCGCAGAACAAGATTCAGCAGAGGTTGACGAGCAGCCGTTTGCAGAAAAATGGGAAGAACTACCTGAGGACTCGGAATTTGTGATGGGTTTTGATAGTATAGCTGACAGCTCTCCGGAGTTGACATCAGGCCAAGAAATTTCGGGATCATTTGCTAGCCCATTTGATGTCGATAATTATACAGACTTAGACTCGGATACCCAATTGGATGACCAAGGTGATGACAATCCCTTTGCTGATTTACCTGAGAGTTTAAACCAGTCAGCTTATAGCATGACTATGAGCGAAGACATCTTCGATGTTGAGGAAATATCAGAACTGGAAGAAAAAACATTGTTGGCTGCAGATGATGTTTCGACTTTAGAAGGAGAACCATCCTCAAATTATCACGAGCGTCCAGGTAAAACGGTCTTGGAAAACCCAGTCGATCAGTTGCTGGACGCCCAAGAGCAGGTAAAGGATCTGAATGGGCATCAAGAGCCGCATTTAAAATACTCCGAAGAGTCCGAATATGCAAGCAATGGTAATGGGCAGTTGCATGAAACGGGCTATTTACCCCCTAGAGAGATCGGAGAAGAAAAAACCCTATTTATGCCTGGGATAGAACCGCTACCAGAGTCCGATGTTGACGCCGCAGCCCGTAGAGGCGAGGAGGTGGTGCTGGGCAATGGCCGCAGCGATAAAACCCTGTCAGATACGGAGAAATACTCTCTGCTGTCCAGCGACGAGATATTCTCTGAAAGCGCAACTGAAATCGATGATGAACTGCCAGATATAGACCAGAAGAAACCGGTGACATCAGCGAGCCGTTGTCATCTGACAATGGCACGGTTGATTTCCTGGACGAATTCGATGTATTTGACGATAAGCTAGACTATTTTTCTGAGTTTACCGACTCTACGTACCTTTCCGACTTGAGCACCTCATCAATGGAAAGTTCTCAGATAGAAGCCTCGACTAGCGGCATAACTTCCGGCTCGTTTAATAAGGTAAAAAGTGATTTATATGACGGTGAGGATAACTCGGGCATATTGGGAGAGATGTTTACTTCTACCGAACAGGTTCCGAGTTTCGCTCCGGAGGCCAAGCAAAAGTCCGAACTAGCAGTTTCAGGGGAGCAGGGGTTGTTGGGCTTTTTTGAAAATGCCTCCCTGATGCAAAAACAATTGTATACGGCGGTGATTGCTGCTGTAGTATCTGCTCTGTTGGGTGCCAGTGTGATCTATACCACGAAACCACAAGCCTCAGCCCTGTCAAAGTTATTAATGATTGTGCTGCCAGGAGCAGGGACGGCTAGTATCACCTATGGTCTGGGCTGGGTAACCTCTAAACAAATCAAGCAGTCTACGGATAACTTGCAAGCTCAATTCGAGGCAGTGGCCTCAGGTCAGCTAGGATCTCAGGCAAAAGTATACGGAGAAGATGAACTGGGACTTCTGGCGGATAGCTTTAACCGGATGGCCCGGAATATTTTGACGACTATGACTGATTCCCAGCGTAGGGCGGCGGAGCAGGAGCAGGCGAAGGAGAATTTGCAGCGTCAGGTGATTAGATTGCTCGATGATGTAGAAGGTGCGGCTCGTGGAGACCTGACGGTACAGGCAGAGGTGACTGCGGACGTTTTGGGTGCGGTGGCAGACTCGTTTAACCTGACAATTCAGAATCTACGGGAAATTGTCCAACAGGTGAAGGCGGCAGCGCGGCAAGTGAATAGGAGTGCGACTGATAGCTCGGAGTTTGCTAGAAGCTTGTCTTCTGACGCTCTGCGGCAGGCGGAGGATCTGGCGGTGACGCTGAATTCGGTCCAGATGATGACTGACTCGATTCAACGGGTGGCAGAAAGTGCTCGTCAGGCAGAAAATGTGGCTCGCGAAGCTGCGACTACGGCTCTTAAGGGTGGTGAAGCAGTGGAACGAACGCTGGAGGGGATCCTGGCGATCCGAGAAACTGTGGCTGAGACGACTCGCAAGGTGAAGCGACTGGCACAATCTTCCCAAGAAATTTCTAAGATTGTGGCCCTGATTTCCTCTATTGCTTCTCGGACTAACCTGCTGGCCCTCAATGCTAGTATTGAGGCGGCCCGTGCTGGTGATGCGGGTCGGGGCTTTGCGATCGTGGCCGATGAGGTGCGCCAATTAGCTGACCGGGCAGCTAAAGCGTCGAAGCAAATTGAGCAGATCGTCTTGCAGATCCAGAGCGAGACAAATGGAGTCATGCAGGCGATGGAAGACGGTACGCAGCAGGTGATTAAAGGAACTAATCTGGCAAAAGAAGCTGCTATATCTCTCGAAGAGATCATTCAGATTAATAATCGCATTGATGGTCTGGTCTGCTCGATTACTGCTGACACGGTTGAGCAGATTAAAACTTCGCGAGCGGTGGCTCACGTGACCCAATCAGTAGAACTGACAGCCCAAGAAACTTCCCAAGAGGCTCAGCGGGTATCCGGCGCTTTAGGTAACCTGGTGAATGTGGCGCGAGATCTCTTGACTTCAGTAGAGCGTTTCCGCGTGGAAACGAAGGAATAATAAGCAATTCAAAATTCGTGCATTGGGAAACCTATTGAAAACAATTGTCTCAGCATGCAATTTAATAGCGCGACACCTTAATACCGATTGCCTAAGACCCGATCGAGCGGGTGCTCTCTGATTAAAGACATTCTCGAAGGTGCCCTCAGATTTGTATGGGCAATAATATAGTCATTTTTATTCATAAATAGTAAAATTGTCGCTTCATTGAGGTGATTGGGATTTGAGATTGCCAAACTAGGTGGCAAGGATGTTCGGGTTGGACATCAGTAGCTTCTTTAGTTTCAAATGGTATAATCAGTACAGTTACAGCTTGTTCGCTATTTAATTAGTACAATAACAACATTTAGTAAACCAGTTCTTAAACGTATTTGTTCCCATCAGCATCAGAGCAAGTTCAATTAACTGTTCTAGCGCCTCCA
>JACOMV010000315.1 GCA_014324065.1 Hormoscilla sp. SP12CHS1
AGGTTCTGCCTCAATGGAACTACACCGCCAAGCCACAGCCAGGTAAACTTTGATAAGTTATTAAATCCTCATCCCTTAGCCGATAATACCACAGTACGCTTAGATATGGACAATGAACCGCAACCGGATGTGCTGTTAAAATTAGAGGAAAGGGTGGGGGGACAGTCCCGGATCGACGATGATGATTATGTTGCAGGGGCACCGGAATTGATTGCCGAAATAGCAGCTAGTAGTGCTGTAATAGATTTGCGGGATAAGTTAAGGGTTTACCGCCGCGTGCAGGAATATCTCGTTTGGCAAGTGCGCGATCGGCGTCTAGATTGGTTTACGTTAACAGAATATGTGCCTTTACAAGCAGATGCAGAGGGAGTTCTGCGCAGTGAGATTTTTCCAGGTTTGTGGTTAGCAGTACCGGCATTGCTAGAGGAAGATTTTGCTGGGGTGCTGGCAGTTTTGCAAGAGGGGTTAGGGACATCGGATCGTGGGGCATTTGTTCAACAGTTACGTCAGGTGCAAAGCGATCGCTTTTCGGCAACAACTATTGACTCAAAATAATGATAACTTTGGGCTAGCTAAACCCCAAAGTTACACTTTTGGCGTTGCACAATTGATAAGAGTTGCAATTTTCAACAATTGGTTGCTATCATCGGTAAAAATGTGCAACTTTTAATTCAATCGATCGGGATCGATGCCCAATTCCTGCAAACGCGCCGCCAATTGTTCGGCTCGTTGCCGCTCAATTTGGGCTTGCCGTTCGGCTTGCTCTCGGGCTTGCCGCTCAATTTGGGCTTGCTGTCGTTCTTGCTCTCGCTGTTGTTCGGCGAGCTGTCAGGCTTGTCGCTCTTGCTCTCGCTGTTGTTCGGCGAGCTCTCGGTCTCGGGCTTGCCGCTCTTGCTCTCGCTGTTGTTCGGTGAGCTGTCGCCGGAGTTGGGCTTCTCGCTCGCCCTCCTCGGGAGTAGAATATCGGTTGCCAAATCGATTGTACCAATACAACCATTCCCGGGTAACTCCCTCAAAAGTTCCTATCTCTGTACCTATTCCCAAGCCTATTTCCGGCATCCAGAGTGGGTTGCCATTTTGCAACTCATATTCTCCTTGTCCGTTGAGACGGTAAATAGTCAATTTTGGCCTGCGTACCCGCCGAGGAGCGTATATTACATAGTACAACACTCCGTATTGGGCGTATTTCTTTTTTTTCTTTTTATACTCGCCTCCTGGGGTTTTCGATACTACCTCTAATGCGAAAGAAGGAATCACTCCGTTTTCTTCCCAAGTGACGTAGCTCAATCGCAGATCTTTATCCTTGATTCGCTCTACTCCCAGACACAAAAATCCATCGGGCACGATCGCACTTTCTTCGGGATCGTAGTACCACCCTATATCATTCCCAAAAAACCAATCGTTGCGGTCCGCCCAAATGTAGGCAATAATTGACTTTAATAGGTGAGTTATTAAATCTTGAACTTCACTCTCCACTGGCTTATCGTCTTTGTATGGCAACTCTTCCATCGTGGGAAGACGCTTTCGGGTTTGGTAATCTAATGCTATCATGAGCTTGGCAGGTAATGGACATTAATTGATGTCTCATGGCTCGCAGAAGTGCGAAATGAGGGAATTTCTCCCACATAATTGTAGCAACTTTTTTACAAATGGTATAACGTCCTTACTACGAACCTGCCGAAGGACTAAAGTCCTTACTACGAACCTGCCGAAGGACTGAAGTCCTTACTACGAACCTGCCGAAGGACTGAAGTCCTTACTACGAACCTGCCGAAGGACTAAAGTCCTTACTAAGAACCTGCCGAAGGACTAAAGTCCTTACTACGAACCTGCATCTCGATCGCCTTTTGCCCCCTCAGCTTCGGGGACCGGGTCGTAACCGCCCGGATGGAAGGGATGACAGCGCAATATCCGCGCCACGGCCATCTGAGAACCCCGCCACGCTCCAAACCGCTCCACCGCCGTCAGGGCATACTGGGAACAGCTGGGATAATATCGGCAACTGGCCGGTAACAGGGGTGAGATGGCTGTACGATAGGCCCTAATCAACCGCAGAATCAGCTTCTTCGTCAGTTGGGCCTCTAATCTGGTTCTCTCTAGCACGATCTCAAACACAAAATTTTGGCATTTCACCCCAAATATCCTACAATGATAAATCTGTATGAAATTTGAGCAAGAGGAAAATAAATGTCGCGATACCGAGGCCCGCGCCTGAGAATTGTTCGGCGCTTGGGGGACTTACCTGGTTTAACTCGCAAGACTCCTCGACGAGCATACCCCCCTGGTCAACACGGTCAGGCCCGGAAGAAGAAGTCAGAGTATGCTATTCGTCTGGAGGAGAAGCAGAAGCTCCGTTTTAACTACGGCCTGAGTGAAAAGCAGTTGATGCGCTACGTGAAAAAGGCTCGTCGCATCACCGGTTCTACTGGACAAGTGCTGCTGCAACTGCTGGAAATGCGTTTGGATAACACCGTCTTTCGTCTGGGAATGGCCCCGACTATTCCCGGTGCTCGCCAGTTGGTTAATCACGGTCACGTGACCGTTAATGGTCGGGTGCTGAGTATCCCCTCTTATCAGTGTAAACCTGGGGATGAAATTGGGGTCAGAGACCGCGATCGCTCTCGCCAGCTGGTGGAAACTAATCTGCAATACCCTGGTTTGGCGAACATGCCTTCTCATCTGGAGTTTGATAAGAATAAGATGATCGGTAAGGTCAATGGTGTCATCCAGCGGGAATGGATAGCTATGCAAATTAACGAGCTGCTGGTGGTGGAATACTATTCCCGGAAGATTTAACTCTTTTTTTTGTTGCACCGTCCCACCCCCCTCACTCAGGGGGGCTTTTGTTTGGTGTTGCACTCTGTTTCTCGTTCCCTCTGCTTTCCCTGCGGACCTTCTGCGACATTCGCCCCCCGATATCCGATCGCCCGTTTTCTCGTTCCCTGACTCTGGCAGGGAATGCCATTGGGAGGCTCTGCCTCTTCACCGGAGGTTGGGTTTCCTGCCTCTACCTAACCTCCGAACTACTTTCGCCCGTTTATCTGTTTTGGGCGATCGCCTAACCCAAATGGTACTGCTCTGAGGCCCATTCTTGCTCCGACAATACCACGAAATTTAACACCATTGACACGATCGAGCTGATGCAGAAAATCATTGGCTGCACGATCGCATATCTCCCGATAGCTATCACAGTTAGCTTTGGGGGCCCTGGAAAAATCCCTGATCGCCTCTAGAATAGGTTTAATTTTGCCGCGATCGTAGAGGAAACCCTCTATGCCAATAATAGCCAGGTTGTTTAACTGACAGTCAGCGACAAACTTAAGAGCTTGGGGGAGAGATAGGTAAAGTTGTCCTCCCCGTACTATTCCCTGCTGGCAATATTTTCCCCAAATGTCTGCTTCCGATCGCATCGATATCCTCACCTAAAAAGAAGACTCCCCGTTGGGGTCGTTGCGATTTTATATTTGGACAATATTTCCGGTGTTGTCATTAATGTGATGCCAGAACTTATTTGGCAATTTCATCAATTTATCTTTTGGGAATCTGCTATTTTCCAACGGCCCTTTTCAAACTGTAAAGTCCAACGATACACACCAGTAGCCACTCATTCTTATCGATTCTATGATTAACATATCCTGTGATTTTTCACTAACTTTTACATCGATTATTACCTGATTCCCTTTCGCAAAAAACTGCTGCTTCCGCTGTAGATGAGCGATATGTATAGTAATTGTTGTTTTTTTTCAACCAATTAAGCCTTTCTAAACTCTCCTCGAAATATTTACCTGTTGTATATTCCCTTAGACGTTGACGATTATAGAAACGTCCAAATACATAACTCTTGACCTGTAACCATGATTTAATCCGATTTACGGCTTGTTGCTTAGTGATATTGATGCCCTCGGGAATAGTTACAAACTCGGGAACTATGTCGCTTGTATTACTTTGGTAGGTAACAGCATCAGGATCGGCTAGGGTGGTGTTGATTTGGGCAACAGTACCATTAATAAAAACATTGTTAGTTCCATTCTCGCTGATAACATCAGCGCTTACTCCCCCGGCTACATCAGGTTTGACGGTGACTTGGCCTTGAGAGGCTTCCAGAGTGCGCTCGGATGGCGACCAGATCTAGAATGTAGTGAGGAAGACACTGGCGGGTGGCCTTGGGGCTAACTAAACCGGTGCAGGCGGGCGCAAGATTGTGTAGGCTATATACTAAATCCAGGACAGCAGCATTGAGGTAGACACTATGGAAACTCATCCGACCCAAACAGCATCTTCCCATAGCCTCACCCCAGAAACTCAAATAGATGACCTCCAGCAGAAATGCCGTCGCGCCAGGTCCAGAGGCGATCTCCGTCTGGATGGCCCAAATGCTTTGGCATCGATGTACTCCGCGCAGTGGGAGTACATCGCACGGCCCTCTGAGATCTGTACCCAGCAATGCTTAACCGAAAAGTATTGAGGGGGGCTGGGGGGATACCTTTTTACCATAGTCGATTTCACGTATCTGATCTCACCTGACTCTGCAATAAAGTTGCGTGACTCTGCAATAAAGTTGCGTGACTCTGCAATAAAGTCGCGCAACTCTGCAATAAAGTCGCGCAACTCTGCAATAAAGTCGCGTGACTCTGCAATAGAGTCGCGCAACTCTGCAATAGAGTCACGTGACTTTGGGATAGAGTCACGTGACTTTGGGATAGAGTCACGTGACCAAAACCCTTAATCTCCATTTTCGGGCCTCGGGAGCTAAGAGCGCTAGCAGATTCGCTCAAACACTTATTATGTAGGCATTTCAGGCTTGATGTTCCCACCAAGAACATCGATCTATTTAATAACTACGAACTCACTTGCCTCGAACTACGAACTCACTTCCGAGTCATATGGATGCAGAAATATACTGAGTTCGGGCTCCACTGGCACTTTTAATATTTAGTATTATTATATACTAAATATTGCTACTAAACTTATATCTAGTATTATTAGATACTAAATATAGGGCGACTGGCGTGGCATTGTTGGTGTCATGGCGAAGGGGGGCTCTCAAAGCAGTAAGGAACGATCGCACAACAGTCAGACCTCCCGGAACGCGCAGCGGCAGATTGGCTGCTCTCTCAAGCACAGTTCCTGACCGTTCGCAGCATCAGGAGCGATCGGGCCAATAGTTCTTGGTTAAGGATATATACCCAGAACGGGATGTATGTGCGCTTTTTGCGGCTATTTCATGTGTCCGGAGCGAGGGGGGTTTTCGCGAGATCGTCAATAATCACACGTCAGCCCTAGGGAAAAATTTGTCATTTATGTCATAATTACGCTGCTGAAGGCTTCGCCCCTACAGCTTAATTTGCTTCTATGAGATGCTCCCTTCTATCTCCCTGCTCAGAGCTCAGAGTTCAGAGATCCCTGCTAGGGTGTGGTCAAAACCCGTCGATCGTTCATGGGCCCTCCCAGTCGTCGTTCTAGAGCAGGGAGCAGGGAGCAGGGAGAAAGTCCTTTATTGGTAGGGCTTAGGAAAGGGGTTTTAACCCTCGGTTACCCCACAGTATCTTAGAAAGGGGGGACCGCTTAAAAAGGGGGGCTTCCCATGACCACACCCCCCTGCTATCCCTTGAGGTATTGCCGTCGGGCCTTGTCCTCGGACTGGAGAAAAAAAATGAACTTTCCCGAAGACACGAGCATCAAGAGGAGAAGAAAGAACCGGACATAACAAACAACAATAGGAGATAGCCGTTATGCCTAAATTTCCCAAAGCAGAACCAGAAATAGTGGCACTGGCCCAAGAGATCGTGGCAGGATTGAGCGCCAATAGCAGCGTTTATCCCGCATCGCCCGTTTCTAGCGAACAACTGACTACCCGCGTCAACGCATATCAAGCTGCCCGTACTGCTGCTACTGCTGCTACTGCTGCTGCCAAAAAGGCAACCGCTACCAAGGACGCAACTTTGGCAAGCTTGATCGAAGATATGCGGAGCACGTTACGCTGAAAATGAGGTGAAGTACGACGACAAACAGCTCACGCTTTTAGGATGGGGCGGGCGCACCAGGCGCAATACCCTCCCATCCCCCGGACTTGTCCGCCACTTACAAGCCCTCGGTCAAGGAGATGATTGGGTATCTTTGAGTTGGAAACAGCCCGCAGAGGGCGGTAGGGTAAATGCCTATAAAGTGCAATGTCGCCTGCTCTCTGATGGCAAGTGGAGAGATGTCAACGTGGCGATCAAGTCTAAAATCACCTTAATGGAACAGCCCCAAGGTCAAAAGTTAGAATATCGCATTGTGGCAGTTAATCGCTCAGGAGAGGGTCTGCCTAGCAATGTCGTGCCCGTAGTTTTGTAGTTGAGAAACCGGGTTTCTTAATTCATACTCGGTGTCGTGCCCACAAAATTATTAAAGAAACCCGGTTTCTGGTCTGGTCTCGTGAGGGGGCGTGACCGTGGCAGTTGAGAAACCGGGTTGAGGCTAAACTCTGCTAGACTAGATGCTGCACAACAACATTGAGGTAGACTCTATGGAAACCAATCGGACCCAAACAGCTATAAAGATAACATCGCCGCAGAAACTCAAATAGATGACCTCCAGCAAGAATTAGCTCGCGCCCGGTCCAGAGGCGATCGCCCCGCTGAAGCCAAAGCCCTAGCAGACTTAGGGACAGCATACGGTTGGGGCGGAGAGTATGCAGAGGAGATTGCTGTGGAATCTAGGCGTTACTTACGAGAAGTATGGTAAACTAGAAGAAGTATTAGCTGCCTTTACTCAAGCAGAAGACATGACGAAAGAATTTGGATATGCTTTTGAAAATATTCCAGAGCCTTGATAAGATTACGATGTGTAACAGAACTGGGAATAGATATCTGGAGGTGTCGCCAGAGAATAGTCGCCAGCGGCGTTCGTTTGCTGACATCGGAACAAGTGGCACAAGAACTAAACGATCGACGTGGTATTCGGAGTTAAACTGTGCTAGACTAGCTCCAGGACAAGAAAATTGAGGTAGACAGTATGGAAACTCATGGAACCCAAACGGCGGTAAAGGATAACATCACCGCAGAAACTAAAATAAATGACCTCCAGCAAGAATTGGCTGACGCCAGGTCCAAAGGCGATCGCCCCGCTGAAGCCAAAGCCCTGGCAGACTTAGGGACAGCATACGGTTGGCGCTCAGAGTATGCAGAGACGATCTCCTGCCTGGAACAGAGTCTAGCCATTGCGCGGGAACTGGGCAATAAAGAAGCAGAATGGAGATTGCTGTGGGATCTAGGGGTTACTTACGATAAGTATGGTAAGCCCGAAGAAGTATTAGCCGCCTTTACTCAAGCAGAAGACATGACGAAAGAATTTGGATATGCTTTTGAAAATATCCCAGAACCCAGCTTGCTAACATTACGGTATTCAAGTGAATTCGGACGCAAAATGTGGATAAATCGCCAGAAATTTATTGCCAGCGGTATGCCCTTGCTGACATCGGAAGAGATAGCACAAGAACTAAACGAGCGACGTGGTATTCGGGGTTAAACGAAAATGAAAC
>JACOMV010000316.1 GCA_014324065.1 Hormoscilla sp. SP12CHS1
TAGCTGAATTGGGTCTGCATTGAGTATAGCTCTAGTTTAGCACAAAAATGTTCTACTTGTTTCCTGAACAAGCTGTATTGTGCAACGCAAATCTAAGATGCACCCTGGTTCTCTGACTCTGGCATGTCCTCAAAGCGGCAGCTTTTCCAACGGGCGATCGCCTCTCGGGATTAAAAGTCTCTTACGGGTTTAAGGATATAGCTCTTTTTTGCCTGGAAGCGGTTCTTGTAGTGATTCTTAACATTTTGGGTTTGGTCTTTGACTCAAGCTAGGGTCGCTAACTATGATATGCTGCACACTGACAAGCTACAGGCTATGCTAATTTTTGCTACATTAGGAGGATGATTATTCTTGCATCATCCCTTTTGGTGAATGGCGAATGGGACAAACCTGTCAGAATGGCGAATGGGACAATTCTCAATTAACAATTGCTCAATTCTATGAATCAATCTCCTATTGGTGTGGCCGTCGTTGGCACGGGATTCGGTCAAAAAGTCCATATCCCCGGATTACAAGCTCATCATCGCACTGAGGTGGTGGCAGTTTATCATCGGGATATAGACAAAGCAAGCTCGATCGCGTCTGCTCACAATATCCCCTACTCTGCTGACACCCTGACAGATATCGTCTCTATACCGGAAGTTGCCGCTGTCAGCATCTGTACACCGCCATTCCTCCATTACGAGATGGCAAAGATCGTACTGGAAGCAGGCAAACATCTGTTACTGGAAAAACCCACCACTCTCTCGGCACAGGAAGCGAAATCACTATACCATCTCGCACAAGCAAAAGGCTTAGTGGCGGCGATGGACTTTGAATTTCGCTTCGTACCGGCATGGCAGCGGTTCGGTGAAATGTTAACAGAGGGTTATGTGGGAAACAAGCGTTTGGTGAAAATTGAGTGCCTGGTTGCCAGTCGTGCGGATGGGAATCGCCCTTGGAACTGGTATGCTCAGAAAGAGAAAGGCGGTGGGATGCTGGGGGCTATGGGTTCCCATGTTTTTGATTACATCCGCTGGTTATTTGGGGATATTCAGCGACTGTCGGCCCGGTTGATTACGGGCATTCCCCACAGACCTGACCCGAATGATGGTAAACTCAAACCTGTAGATGCTGATGATACCTGTCTGTTGATGCTGGAATTGGCAGATGGTACGCCAGTTCAGGTTTGTCTTAGTTCCGTCTCCTATCAAGGCAAAGGACATTGGGTAGAAGTGTATGGCGATCGGGGTACAATGGTCCTAGGCAGCAGCAACCTGAAAGACTACGTACATGGTTTTCAGCTGCTGGCAGCACCGGCGGGGGAGTCTCTCCAGGAAGTAGAAATTCCCCAAGGTCTAGAATTTTCCCAAACCTACAGCGACGGACGCATTGCCCCCTTTATTCGGGTAGTAGACGCCTGGGTAGAAAGCATCTCACGGGGAGCTCCCATGACTCCTTCGTTGCGGGAAGGGGTGTATTCTCAGCTGTTGATGGATTTAACCCATCAATCTCATGCTACTAACAGTTGGGTAGTAGTCCCAGAATTCTTGTAAAGTTCGGGTCGAGGGTTGACGCTTGTTACCCCACCAGAGTGAGTTGGACCCTACCCACCCTGCCTTGGTCGGGAAGGTAGGTAGGGCAACTCCAAGCATACCATTTATAATACTATCTAGTTTTGTCGATATGAGCACAGGGGGCTAAGTAGATATGTCCAAAAATAATCATAATCGGAATCTATTTCAGACGATCTCGGCGATCGCGGGAACCGTTGGGTGTGGTCACAAGTAGTTAATAGTCATTTGCTGCCGTCTGTAGGGGCTCATCAGCATTCTTGCGTCAATTATGACATAAATTTACAGATATCCTAGCAGTGAATGCAACGCCCTGCACCCCGCGAGATCTCCCCGTACCAACTGACGCATGACCACACCCGATACATAGGGACGTAATCATGCGGGTTTGAGGCAAATCGATCGAGACCTTAGATAGGAGGAGAGAGTAACTGTGGAACTTACGTAGATTTAACGGATGCGGGAGCCCCGGAGCGAGTAATTTCACGTCATTAGCTATTTCAACAGCACGACGCAGCAAGATAATCAGCCATTGTTGGCTGACAATTAACTATTGCTGGCTTACTCTAAGCAAATGTAAGCTTACTCTAAGCAAATGTAAGCTTACCATAAGCAAATGTAAGCTACATTAAGCAAATGTAAGCTTATCATAAGCAAATGTAAGCTTACCATAAGCAAATGTAAGCTTACTAGACAGCGGAGAAATTATTTGGAGAACTGCTTTTCTCAAAGAGACTCGTCGTATTCGGTGAGAACTTCGCAGTCTCTAGCTGGCTGACAATAAGCTATTGTCAACAGGTGTAGTCTGGCTCCCCACTCCCCACTTCTCTGGCCACTCCCCATTCTCTACTCCCCCACTCAGGATGGGAGGGCCCATGTTAGATCGACGGGTTTTGACCACACCCGGAATCGTTGCTGCTGTGGTTGCTATTCTGACTTACTTCAACATAACACCTGTAAGTTTACTCAAGCTATGGGCAAATGCCACGAAGATTGAAACTCTTTCGGGCCATGCAAACAGAGTCACTGCCGTGGCGATCGGTCGGGATGGTAAAATTATAGCTAGTAGCAGTGGTGACGGGACGATCGAACTCTGGGATGGCAAGACATTTCAGGACATCGGTACTTTCTTGAGTGATGTTTGCAATAAAGATCTAAGCTTCTCTCTTTATGCCGATTAAATGCACTATATCTGACCACGAAGACTGCAAAGTGGGAAGTTCTCCGGAATGTTTCTGGTTCCCCTGTAGCGTAGGGGGCCCGGAGTGTGCGATCGGGTTGGCCGTGGTGAGTCGCATCCTGCTAGTTATATCTATGTCTCAAAATTATAGCAACCGTAATCTAATTCTGTCGATTGTAATGATTATTACATTAAAAGGAGGGAGGCGATCGGATTGTTAATTTGTCAAGTTTTATTAATGGACCGACAATGCTGTAGTGAAAGACTAAAGTCTTTACTACGAACCTGGAAAGACTAAAGTCTTTACTACGAACCTGGAAAGACTAAAGTCTTTACTACGAACCTGGAAAGACTAATAACTGTCAGATTTCGTTCTTTTTTGCTACAGCATTCACAGCCGCAGCGGCGATCGCACTTCCTCCCCGTCGTCCATGGAGGGTGATAAAAGGAACTCCTCGGCTATTAGCTGCCAGTTCGGCTTTCGATTCGGCGGCACCCACAAACCCAACGGGAAAGCCTAAAATTAGGGCAGGTTTGGCGATTCCGGAATCCAGCAGTTCCAGTAAGTGAAAAAGTGCCGTTGGTGCATTGCCAATTGCAACTACAGCACCATACAAATGGGATTTCCAGAATTCTATAGCTGCCGCCGATCGCGTATTTTGGATTTGTCGGGCCATTTCTGGCACTTCTGGATATTTGAGGGTGCAAATCACTTCATTATTCCCACTCAACCGATCGCGGATAATCCCATTTGCTACCATTTGAGAATCACAAAGAATTGGCGCACCCTTGGTTAATGCGGCGCGTCCCGCTGCGACTGCATCGGGTGAAGCAGCTAAATCTTCTATAATATCTGTCATGCCACAGGCGTGAATCAGCCTTACTGCCACGGGGGCTAAATCGGCAGATAATCCTTCTAGTTTCGCCTCCTCTCGAATCATCGCAAAGGATTTGCGGTAAATTTCATCGCCATTGCGAATATAATCAATCATGGGAGAATGGAGAATGGAGAATTGGGAATTGAGATAAAGATGCGCAAGTGGCTGTCAATTGTGGGCATCGGCGAGGATGGACTGCTGGGGGTTAACCCGGTGGGGCGATCGCTGATTGACCAAGCAGAGGTCTTAGTCGGTGGAGAACGTCACTTAGCCATGCTACCAGAAGATTCACGGGAAAAACTTTTCTGGACTTCTCCTATTGCAGATTCAATCAATGAAATCATCCGTCGTCGCGGACTTGCTGTCTGCGTTCTGGCCAGTGGCGATCCGATGTGCTATGGCATCGGTGTTACCCTCACCCGCCGGATCGCGATCGCCGAAATCACGATCGTACCATCTCCCTCAACCTTCAGTCTAGCCTGTAGTCGTTTGGGTTGGTCCTTAACGGATGTGGAAACCTTGAGTTTGTGCGGTCGCGACCCGGCTTTATTGAATGGGGTACTTTATCCAGGGGCGAGATTATTACTGTTGAGTGCCGACGGAGAAACGCCCGCAACAGTTGCGAAACTCTTGAGTTCCAAAGGATTTGGCGATAGTAAAATGGTGGTTTTAGAACGGATGGGCGGCCCCAAGGAACGATCGATCTCCGGCATTGCTTCTTCCTGGAATGCCACAGATATAGCTGATTTGAATGCGATCGCGATTACCTGTATTTCCTGTAATCCCTTAATCCACGCATCTCGCGTTCCCGGACTCCCCGATACTGCTTACCATCATGACGGACAGTTGACAAAACGGGAAGTTCGTGCAATGACTCTGTCGGCCCTGGCACCCTCACCAGGACAATTGTTGTGGGATGTGGGGGCAGGTTGTGGTTCTATTGGGATTGAATGGATGCGGTGCGATCGCCGCTGTCAAGCTATGGCGATCGAACGGCATCCCACGCGCTTACAATATATAGCAGATAATGCGATCGCCCTCGGAACGCCCGGTCTGAAAATCATCCCAGGATCTGCCCCAGAGGCGTTAACAGATTTACCTCAACCAGATGCTATTTTCATCGGCGGAGGATTAACTGTTCCAGGACTATTGGAAATCTGTTGGCAGGCCCTGCCTGTGGGAGGCAGGTTGGTAGCCAATGCTGTCACGGTAGAAGGGGAACAAAAACTGTTTGAGTACCAAGGTAAATGGGGCGGTATCTTGATACGAATTGCGATCCAGCGGGCCGAACCGGTGGGGAAATTCTGGGGTTGGAAAGCAATGGCCCCGGTAACCCAGTGGGTCGTGGGGCTTGGATCGCCTACCCGGAGAAGGAACTAGAAAAAGTAAAATATAAGATAATAAGAGATTATTCTAGAGTTTGATGGCGCGAAAGGTTATCCAATCCCTAATATAGAGACTGTACTGTGCGATTCGTTTAAAGTAAACTGACTTGACACAAATCAAGAAAGGGGAGCGTTACCAGGGAATCATTAGCCCT
>JACOMV010000317.1:0-5108 GCA_014324065.1 Hormoscilla sp. SP12CHS1
GTAGCCTCCTGCGGTGAAAGTCGCACGTCCGGTTTCGAAAGGGAGGGTCGGGAAGCGATTCCCGGCTCGACCCCTGACTGCAAACCCTCTACCCTGGCCCGGGATTTGCAGGTATTATGTGCAGATGGGGGTTATCAATTAAGTCGGGTACAACCTGCTGACTTTTTCCCCCAAACCTCTCACGTTGAATGCGCCGCATTTCTGGATCTTTGTAACGTAGGGCGGGCGGATCGCCTGCCAGTCAATTATTATTTCTAGGAACGACTATTGATGAAATTAAGTGAAATAGTAGATAAATTAGGAGATGCTGCTAACAATAATAGTCTAGCAGATATGAATCCGGAAATTACCGGCGTGGCCCCTGTAGATGCAGCGGCACCAAATACTCTCAGTTTTATTGAAGGTGCTAAGTTTGCCTCTCAGGTGGTCCGAACAGCAGCAAGTGCTTTGATTTTACCCCCAAAGTTAACACAAGCAGCAGCCGCTCGGGGGATTGCTTGGATTGCTACTCCTTCCCCGAGGTTATTATTTGCCCGGGCGATCGCCCTCTTCTACCAACCCTTCCGTCCCCAGGATAAAATTCATCCGACCGCAGTAATTGACTCATCTGCTACAGTAGGAGAAAATGTTTATATTGGGGCCCATGCAGTCATCTCCTCTGGGGTCAAGATTGGCAAGGATGTTTGCATTAATGCTAATGTGGTAATCTATCCAGAGGTGGAGATAGGCGATCGCACCATTTTACATGCTAACTGCACCATCCACGAGCGCTCGCGCCTGGGTGCAGATTGCGTAATTCACAGCGGTGCAGTGATTGGTGCAGAAGGTTTTGGCTTTGTGCCGACGGAGTCAGGCTGGTTGAAAATGGAGCAATCAGGTTGTACGGTATTAGAAGATGGGGTAGAGGTGGGTTGTAATAGCGCGATCGACCGGTCAGCGGTAGGAGAAACCAGGATTGGTCGCAATAGCAAGATAGATAATTTGGTGCAAATTGGTCACGGTTGTAAGATTGGAGAAAATTGCGCGATCGCGGGTCAAGCAGCCATGGCAGGAGATGTTAAACTGGGAAATAACGTGACTCTGGCAGGTCAAGTGGGCATTGTCAATGGGATAAGTATAGGAGATGGGGCGATCGCCTCAGCAAAAGCAGGAGTATACAGCGACGTACCACCAGGAGAAATTGTATCAGGTTACCCAGCTATTCCGCACAAAACTCATCTGAAAGCATCTGCCATTCACAAACGCCTCCCGGAAATTTATCAGATGCTGAAACGACTAGGAAAGTGAAAATGGCAAGCAAAGATGTAAAAGAGATAAGGACTAAAGTCCTTACTACAAACGATATTATGGCAAGCAAAGATGTAAAAAAGATTCTGAGGCCAGATACCCAGGCGATTTTGCTGCTATGTGCTAACTTTGGTCTACCTAGGGAAATAGAACCCCAACCTCTGACTCTGGGGGAGTACAATAATTTAGCTATGTGGTTGCGGAAAAATAAACTGCGCCCAGCTGATTTGCTGACAACAGCTACTCAAAACAGATTAGATGATCTAGTAGAGACCAAGTTAAACCCAGATCGCCTGCTAGACCTGTTAGAAAGAAAAGCCATGTTAAAATTAGCGGTGAAAAGCTGGACTAATCATGGCATCTGGATCTTAGGACGCCGTGACTCAGAATATCCCCAGGGTCTGAAACAGCAGCTGAAGCAATTTGCCCCGGCAATTATCTATGGTGTGGGTAATATGGATTTACTCTCGGCGGGAGGATTAGCAGTTGTAGGTTCCCGTAATGTGGATCTGGAAGGAATTGAATACACCAAACTCCTGGCCCAAACTTGTGCTGCACAAAACATGCAAATAGTTTCTGGCGGGGCGCAGGGGGTGGATATAACGGCGATGCTGGGAGTTTTATCAGCGGGAGGGACCGCTGTCGGGGTGCTAGCCGATCGCTTAATTAAAGCACCTGTTAATGGTTTTTATCGCCCTGGGATCCGGGAAGGGAGACTAACTCTGGTTTCGGTTTATGACCCTGAAGATGAGTTTGAGGCCGGTAAGGCGATCTGTCGGAATAAATATATTTATAGTTTAGCAGAATATGCTATAGTAGTGAGTGCTGCATTTGGGAGAGGTGGCACTTGGATTGGGGCGACGGAAACCTTAAAACGGGAAAACAGCGTTCCTATCTTTGTCAGAATGCAGGGAAATGTCCCCGAAGGCAATCAGCAGCTAATCAAGCAGGAGGCCAAACCTTTCCCAGAAACACCTTGGCAGGGTTCTCTCCAGGCACTGTTGGCAAATGCAGCACAATGCGAATTGTGAATTGCTGCGGATATGTTAGATAAGTAGAAATCAGATCGTATCTCCTCACCTATGTTTAATGACATGCTTCCGTTTCACTTGGCTCTGAATAATACGGCGATCGCCGGTACATCTTTGTGGTCCCTAGCCCTGTATTTGGGCTTCTCCCCAGTGGGCAACTGGATAGCGGAACAGCTTAACCGCTGGTTTAACTTCGCCGAGCGATCGCTCTATACATCAGCTGAAGAATTTGAAAGAACCCGTCAGGCTAGAGAATCCCAAAATTTCTTCTACGCCTCAGTTTTCAGCATTATTCCGTTTCTGATCGCTGGTGGTTTGTGCAATTACGGGGTCGAAATTACTTTAGGTCGGGGCTGGTCAATTAGTATGGGTTTACTTGCTTGTGTCTGCTGCGGCCTGTACGAGTTGGCTGCCCGAGATAGTCGTCATTCGTAGATAGTCGTTCATAGTAAGCACTAAAGTGCTTACCAGGCGCTTTGCGCCTAGATAGGAGGCGGGAGCCTCCAGATAATCGTTCCCAGGTTCTACCTGAGAAGGAGAAGGAAGATAGAAAATAGATAGAAGAGAAATAACTAAAGCAAATCATGACATTCCCAGTTTATTTCTATATTGGATATTGGTGCATTCATCCACACTTTGTGTTTGAGGTACTCGCCTACGCGATCGCCTTTTGGTTGCTGCTGGGACGGAACATTATGAAGCAAGATACTATTACTCCCAGTCAGCGGATTTCGGTAATTGTCGGTGGCATGGTGGGAGCATTACTGGGGGCGAAATTTCTAGTGAGACTGCAACATATTTATATATTTATCTCCTGTGGTAAAATTGGCAGTTGTGGCTGTTACTGCTACTGCAAGGAAAAACGATCGTGGGAGCATTGTTAGGAGCATTGATCGGGGTGGAAGTGACAAAAAAAATGATTGGCCTCAGGCGATCGACTGAGGATGTCTTCGTCTATCCTTAATTGTCGCTACGGCGATCTGGCGCATAGGCTGATAGGGTTGAGCGATCGCACCTATGGGGTAGCCACTACTTTACCTTGGAGGGTAGATTTTGGCGATGGCATTTACCAACATCCCACCCATATCTATGAGATAATATTTCTGCTAGCATTGGCGATATTAATCCCGATTCGTTCCCGTTATCAAAGGCAAGAGGGAGACCTATTCAAATTTTCCATCATCGCTTACCTGGGATTTCGCTTCCTGATTGATTTTCTGAAGCCATATTTTCATGTTATCCTGGGGCTAAGTGCCATACAGATTGCCAGCGCGCTGGGTTTAGGATATTATGTAGCATTAAACATTTATTGACATTGAAAAAGATTCCCCAGCCATGACACAATCGACTCCCAAACTTGGTACCCCGTCTCGCAACTCCAGCACCGTGCTTAAGCCTTTCCTCTTGGGGCTCCGGTTGACCAATTTGTACATCGGCGACTTTAATGGGGACAAGAAAAGCGATATACTCCGTCAAGAAAAGTGGTTTCGGGACGACGATAACAAGCTGACTGCTCAAGTAATCTTCTCCAAAGGCAACGGCAAATTTACCGCCAGCACCCTGCCTGAGAGTTTCGCTCTCAAGGGCGACGAAACCAATTTGTACATCGGCGACTTTGATGGGGACGGTAAAATTTTACCCCCATCTCCCTGGATAAGAGTTTGGATCCCGAGAACTACCTTTTGTATGTAGAAGATTTGGATGCTGATGGCAAGGATGAGATCCTGGTTCACAAAAAATCTCCCAAAGGGGATCAGTCCAGCATCATGAGGGTATTGTCCTTGAATGATGATGGGGAAAATTTCACCGAAGCTCTGCTCCCCTCAGCGCCTCAGGTTTACGGTCAACGCGGGCAACTGTATATTGCTGATTATAAGGGCAATGGGCAAAACTATGATATTCTGGTTCAGCGTTCTGGAAATGACCACGGGCTGCTATACAGCGTTACCCTGGGGAGCAATGACCACTTTCAAGGGGAAGCAGAAAACGATACCCTCTCAGGGGGTAATGGACGCGACGGGCTTTACGGATACGGGGGCAACGACAGCCTTTTAGGGGACAACGGTAGTGATCCCTCCATGGCGGAGCTGAAGATGATCTCCTCAACGGAGGTAAGGGACACGACATGCTTTACGGCGATGCGGGCAGTGATACTTTTGTCTTGGCCCCGGACATGGGCGGGGATACCATCGGCGACTTTGAGAATGGCACGGACTTTATCCAGTTAGAAGGAGGCTTGAGTTTTGCTGATTTAGAAATTGCCAAGATGCGCAGTTCGACTTCCATTGAGGTCGCGGCTACTGGGGAAGTGTTGGCAATTTTGTCGGGAATCAATTCTGAGCAAATTAGCGCTCCTGATTTTGTTTAGTTAGTTAGTTACGGTAACGCCGTTGTTCTTCCTGGGGGGCTCTTTGACCGCTATTCTAGGGAACACTAGCGGAGCCCCCCCCCTTCAGCGATCGGGTGCGGGCTTTATTACAAAAACGGCTCACAGGGAGGGAACGAGCACAAGACCAAACCTCGACCTTGGAGTTTAAAACCCCAAGGTCGAGGTTTGAAACCCCAAGGTCGAGGTTTGAAACCCCAAGGTCGAGGTTTGAAACCCCAGCCGAGAGATTTGAAACCCCAGCCGAGAGGTTTGAAACCCCAGCCGAGAGGTTTGAAACCCCAGCCGAGAGGTTTGAAACCCCAGCCGAGAGGTTTGAAACCCCGTCAGTAAAGAAAGGATTGGAAAACCCTCCCTATGTGGAAACTCCAATTTTCGACAACCAAGAAATATTGGGTTCTGCT
>JACOMV010000317.1:5217-7460 GCA_014324065.1 Hormoscilla sp. SP12CHS1
GGACATCATGATTTTATCCAAAATCTGTTCTACTGAACTGGCGATCGGGCATATACACAGTTTCATTTTTTTGTCAACCTCCTCTACTGGACCGACGCTCTAGGGATGAGGAACTAGAGGCAATTTATAATTGGGATGTTCAGAATTTCTTGGCTATTAGAGCTTATTATCACGATCGGGTAGCCTCCGCACACATTGCTAGCCATCGACAACCAGTTGTGGTAGAATTAGGAGCAGGCATGTCTACTCACTTTCATCAGATTGGCAGCAAAGTCTCTCGTTGGTTCGATCTGGACTTGCCAGTGGTAACCGATCTGCGCCGTCAGTTAGATAGTTTGTGACAGAACAACATTAATTGATTAGCGGTAGATGGAAAAACTTGGAAATTCGTTATTATATTACCAGTCTAATTAATGATGCTAAAAGGTTTGGCAACGCGGTACCACTGAGGAATATAGAATCCATTGCATTGGGTTTTAGATGTAAGCTTTGATGAAGATGCTTGTCGCATTATAAAAAGAGATGCAGCTCAAAATTTTGCTGTTTTACGGCATATCGTAATGAATTTAATGAATCAATAAAATTCGTTATGCATGAAGAATAAAAGATTGATTCATGGGATCTAGATATATAATTTTTGTATTTTGAATATGCTGATATTTACATTAGCCACCGGAGCGAGTATAATAGTGCTTATTTTTGACATCAAAAGGAAAATAAAAATAGTTTTTCAGCAATTTTACTATGATGACAAATGCCAAGCATGTCAACGGAATTTCTCAGGCTCCCAAACCCATAAATTCAACTCGCCAAATAAGGTACTATATCTGAAGTTCAGAAATTAGATGCGTTTGCCCTGAGCGGGCCCCCAGTTCCTCAAACACAAGTTCCGCTAGCTTTTCTGCGGCCCCTGGCTGACCGCGCACGGCCCGCAGGAGATCGGCCATCTGTTCCAACTTCTCAGGATGGGCCAAAAAGTCCAAAACCAATGCGGCCATATCCCGGGACTGAAGCTGACCAACTAATTCAGGTACGATCGCCTCACCGGCCCAAATATTCGGCCAAGCAAATAAGCGTCCTTGTCGGAGAACCAACCAATTAATTAATTTAGCAAAAGCCGAACCGAGAAAAGGCAAATTAGCCAGCAGTCCGGGTAACCCATCCCAGGCCCGCATGGCATCCAACTGCTGGGTGGGCAGGAACACAATCATCGGCACAGCTAAGGCCCCCAATTCCGCCGTATTCGCCCCCACCGTAGTCAAACATAACATGCATTGGCATAAGAGATCGTAAGCGGGAAATTCAGTCCAAAGTTCCACCAGTAAACCAGTTGGGGTTTGCAAACAAGGGCGATCGCCTGCCATGACCAACTCGGCAACCCCCGTCGGCCATTGTTGAATTAAAGGATTGCGATCGGGGTCAGCAAAACCTGCTAAAGTTTCCACATCCAAGGTTGGTGCCACAGGGATGGCGAACCGAGTTGTCCGACGCAGCAGGTAAATATCCTGGGCAACTGCTAAGATTAAGGGAACGCCCTGATATAGCTTGGCAGGTTTTGACCCCGGCAGCAATCCAATCAATTCTGATGCATGGGGTTCGACCAGGGGCCGCTTCTTTGCTGCCACCTCGGCCATCAAGTCCCCAACCACAGTGAACTTACGAGCAAATTTGGGCTTGACAGGGGCAGCAATCTCTGGTTTAATGACTCCAAAGCGATCGATAAAACCATGCCAGCGGGCATCCCATTCGGCATAAACCACAGTGCGATAACCCAGTCGCCTGCCAATAATCACCGGAAAAAATTGATCGCCTCCCAAGAAAACCACCACACCCCGGTCACTCCAGTCCCAATTGTCCGCCGTTTTCCCCCAAAGTAAAAATGGGATAAAATGTGCGGGTGCTTGTACCCGATCGACTTCAGGATAGTCAAGGGCGATCGCGGCCTCTTTTTCGGTAGCATGGGGACAAGGAGAAAGGACCACCGAGATCCGCAGGCGATCGCTCTTATATTTGCGCAAAGCTTGCACCACAGGACGCACCCAAGTAGTCACTTCGCCCGGTCCATTGGAGAGAATCAAAATATCAGCTATTGAGTTCGAGGCATTTATGGACATTATCGAAGCAGTAAAAAAACAGTGACCTCTCTACAGTAAACACCTTGATTGACGGTGCGATTCGTTTAGCGTAAAACGACTTGACACAGCTCAAGATGAAAATCGCTAGCAGGGCCTTCATTAGCCCTG
>JACOMV010000318.1 GCA_014324065.1 Hormoscilla sp. SP12CHS1
TTGAGTAACATATGTGAGAATGTGAGGTGGAGCTTGAAATTCATATCTGACAAGGGTTTTATTTTTGGAGATGTCTATTATAGAAGGTGCTCGCCTGCAACTCACGGGCGCATGGCTGCGCCATGCGCAGCGCTATCGGGCAAGCTGTCGGGTTTCGATATCTTCTGGGAGCGCTACCCGCACAAAAGAGAAGATATCGAGGCAAGATGTCAGATGTGATAGAAATTGGTTAAAATAAATAAAGTGAGGGAAATTAAGTATAATCGGAGAGTACAGTAGCAGAGATCGTATGAATCTAGTAATTACAGCACCTCAATCCCAAGAACTGTCGGCCCGTGAGTACAGTTCGACCAAAAATCGCTTCGACGCTTCGTGGGAGGCAATGATTTCCACCCTGCTGGGATGGGGACGGGCCGCAGGGGCGGATTTGATCGAATTCTTCCTAGAACGGGTAAACTATATTAGCTGTCTGGCAGAAGACGACGCGATCACCAGTATATCCCCCCGCCTGTCAACTGGCGCTGGGGTGAGAGTATTTCGCGGCAAAGCGGACTGCTATGTCAGCACCAACGACTTGACATTTGCGGGACTGAAAGCTGCTTTGGAAAAAGGTCTCTCCATCCTGGGACTGCAATTGCCTCTTGCCAATTCCTACATCCCGGAAGTTACCCTGGAACCCCTCAGAGACTATGCTACCACCAAAGGTAAGGAAGTATGGCTGTCTGCATGTAGCTCGATGCGGGAAATGTCAGAGGTGCTGCTGGACGCTAATGCTAAACTGGCTCAGAAAGCTAGTCACGTACAGTCGAGGCGATCGATCTATTTCCGAGATTGGCAAGAGGTACTAGTTGCTGCCAGTGATGGCACTTTCGCCCGGGACATCCGCCTGACTCAATCTGTGGGTTACAATCTGTTGTGCGCTGATGGTAGCCATCGCTCCGCGATCGACAAACGGGTTGGCAGCACCAGTCAAACAGATTTCTTGAAAACCTGGGACTATGAAACTACGGCCTCGGAAGTAGCAGAAGCGGCAGGGAAAATGCTCTACGCTGATTACGTGGAGTCGGGAACTTATCCCATTATCATGGCGAATAAGTTTGGCGGGGTAATCTTCCACGAAGCCTGCGGACACCTGCTGGAAACTACTCAGATCGAAAAGAAAACTACTCCCTTCATCGATAAAAAAGGCGAAAAAATTGCTCACGAAAATCTGACGGCCTGGGATGAGGGCCGATCGGGCAAGGCTTTTGGCACGATCGACATGGATGATGAAGGGATGCCCACTCAAAAAACCCTGTTGATTGAAAAGGGCATCCTGAAAAATTTCATTGCTGACAGGGCTGGTTCCATGCGCACTGGACATCCCCGCACCGGAAGTGGACGGCGGCAAAGCTATACCTTTGCGGCAGCTTCGCGGATGCGGAATACCTACATCGCCCCCGGAGACTACTCCATTGATGACCTATTTGCCTCGATCGACAAAGGCATTTATTGTAAAAAGATGGGCGGCGGCAGTGTGGGGGCTACAGGTGAGTTTAACTTTGCTGTAGATGAAGCCTACCTGATTGAAAAGGGCAAAATTACCAAGCCGCTGAAGGGTGCTACATTGATTGGCGAAGCTAGCGAAATCATGAACAAGATTTCTATGAGTTCCCAAGATTTGGGACTAGCACCTGGTTTCTGTGGCTCCGTTAGTGGTAGTATCTACGTAACAGTGGGACAGCCTCATCTGAAGGTGGATTCGATTACTGTTGGCGGACGCTAGTGTCAGTGAGCAGTGACCAGTGACCAGTAGGTTGGTAGGTTGGGTTTCGTGCGGAGACCCAACCTACGGTTATGGTCAGGGATTAGCAATTAGCGATTAGCAATTAGCAGAAAAGGGAGATAGGTTGTGCCAAACATTAAGGAAGTTACAAGTTCGGCCAAAGAAAGTGCAGAGAAACTCGGCATCAAGAAATATGATATATTTGGCTCCTCTGTGGATGAAACGAGCGTGCAAATATATGAAGGGGAACCCAAACAGGTGAAAGCATCCCAGCGATCGAGCGTGACGGTCCGGGTCTGGAACGAGGATAACACAATGGGGGTGACTAGCACCACAGATGTTGACCCCGAGGGTGTGGAATTGGCATTAAAAACCGCTTATGAGGCGAGTTTCTTCGGTGTTAAGGAACATGTTCCTGATTTTAGTCCAGAGGCCACGGCAACTCTGGCAACTGCCGAACCGTTCCGGAAAAATCGGAAAACCCCCCCAGCGCCTGCCGATCGGTTACTTTCGGAATTGATAAGCGCAGAAAAAGAATTACTGTCCGCATCAGAGGCGATCGCCAGCGTGCCTTACAATGGATTAGCTCAAGAAGATATTGACCGATTTTATCTGAACAGCGACGGTGCAGCCAGGGCTGAAGGTAACTCCTACAGCTCGATTTTCCTTTACAGCAAAACTGAACAGCCCGGGAAAAAGCCTCGCGGTGCCGGTGCTTTCAGAATCAGCCATTCCCTGGATAATTTAGATGTCAAGGGTTGTCTGCAAGAGGCGGCAGAAAAAACTATCAGTCACTTGAACTATGAAAAGGTCAAGTCGGGTAAATATCTGGTGGTTTTCTCAGCCGAAGCATTCATTAGTTTGCTGAATGCTTTTTCCAATATCTTCAATGCTCAGAATATTCTCGACAAGCAAAGTCTCTCTACTCCCGAGTCTTTGGGAACTCAAATTGCTTCTCCCTTGCTTTCCCTCTGCGACGACGCCCTGCATCCAGACAACGTGGCCGCGATCGCCTTTGATGGAGAAGGAACGCCAACCCGTCGAGTCCCCATAATTACGGAAGGCATTTTGACTAGCTTCCTGCACAGTGCTGGGACTGCAAAACGACTCAATGCTCAACCTACCGGTCATGCCGGTATTGGCGCTAAAGTCAGGGTCAGCCCCAATTTTTATCATGTCTTTCCAGGAGTTCCCGCTGAGCAAGAATACAATCTTGCTCAGGCTAAAAATGTAATTTTCATCGATGAACTTCAGGCTCTCCATGCAGGAGTACAACCTTTACAAGGATCCTTTTCCTTGCCCTTTGATGGTTGGCTTATGGATGGGAAAAAGATAAGTGTTGATTCCGCTACCGTTGCTGGAGACTTTTTGCAGCTCTTGAAATCGATCGTTTTTGTCGAAAAGGAACCGCAAGTTACTCCCAATGGAGTCTCTCCCAGAATCTGGGTTGAGGGCTTGTCAATTACTGGAGAGTAATGGTAATTGTCAATTGAGAATGGAAAATTGAACAATGGACAATTTTCTCTTCTCCATTTTCAATCGCTGCAATCAATTCTCTGGGTTGATGAATTAAAAAATCGCGCGATACTTCTGAAGAATTGAAACCCCAACTGACGGCGCTCGCCCTAATCTTGGTTCTTTTGGCCGCCTCTATATCTCTGGTTTCATCTCCCACATAAATTACCTCCTGGCGAACAGGGCTGCGTGTCCTGCGCAAAAAATCGAATCTTGACTGACTTAACAAATGTTCGATTTTTCGCGCAGCGTTCGCCCGCCCTTTCCCAAACAGATTCATTTCCGAGTGAATAAAATCAAACAGATGCTCCCAATTATGATTTTTTGTAAACAACTGTACATTTTTCCGATCGTTAGAAGTGAGAATACCCAGGTGATAACCCCGTTTTTTTAGTTCGAGCAAGACTTCTTTAATTCCGGGAACTGGTTTTAATTCATTAATGTGATTATTGAACTCCGAGCGTACCCTTTTCAGCAAAAAAGGTAACTTCCACAGAGACAGACCAAACTGCTGAATCACTTTTCTGGAACTTAAATTTTTGAGTTTAATCACCTCTTCAGGACTAGCGGGTTGATATCCAAATTCCCCAGACAAGCGATTAGTAATAGAGACGATCGCATCTAGTGTATTGGCCAGAGTACCATCAAAATCAAAAATAATTACAGTCATTTATCTAACTCAGCAGACGCCCCATCTGCTTCCAGGTTAGCACGAGCATTCCGCCGCAGCATCTCTGGTTTAATCCGCCGCAGGGCCGAAGCCCGGAACAGCCGGTTCCACTCCGCATCGGAAATTTTTGCCAATTCACTTAACTTGGGAGCCACATTCTCGGGATAGGGGTTAAACTCAGTAATGTCGGTTATGGAGGCAAATCGCTGATTCCAGGGACAGACATCTTGGCAAATGTCGCAACCAGCAACCCAACCCTCTAGACCTCCCGCGATCTCCTCTGGTAAACTAGAGACCCGATTCTCGATCGTATGATAGGCAATACAGCGATTAGCGTCTACTACAAAGGGCTGGGCGATCGCCCCCGTAGGACAAGCGTCTATACAGCGAGTACAAGTGCCACAATGTTCAGTATGGGGCCCATCTGGGGTTAAAACTATATTCGTCAACACTTCTCCCAAAAATACCCAAGACCCATACTCCCGCGTAATTACATTACCATTCTTGGCAATCCAGCCAATCCCCGCCGCCTGGGCCCATACCTTATCCTGAACAGGTCCCGTATCAGCATAGTAACGCACTTCCACTCCACAAGAGTGCGATTTTTCGGACCGTCTGCGGGCCGATCGCAGCCAGTTGGCTAACAGTTTCAGCTTTTTGTCCATCACCCGATGATAGTCCCGTCCCCAGCCATAGCGAGAGATTTTTCCGTACTGACTCCCTTCAGGACGCTGATGAGCAGTATAGTAATTGAGAGCCACCGTAATAATAGACTGAACTGAAGGCATTACCTGACGGATATCTTGACGCTTAGGATTTGCCATCCATTCCATATTTGCCTGGTAGCCATGTCCTAGCCATACCTGTAAACGTTCAACTGCTTTACTGACAGTTTTAGCATCTATAGCCGCTATGCCCACCTTATGGAAGCCGAATTCTAGCGCTTTTTGCTTTACCTGAGAGCTGCTCAGAGAAACATCCATTTTTTATTTCGTAGACTTGTCCCGCCTGTTAGAGACGCCTAATAGCGTCTCTGTTAGTATTAAAAATAACCTAAGTTGCGACCTATTTAAAAAAATCTGAATTACCCACTTAGACTTTACAGATATTTTGAGGGTTTTTGTAG
>JACOMV010000319.1 GCA_014324065.1 Hormoscilla sp. SP12CHS1
CGAGCCGCATTGCCCAATTGATAAGCAGTGACTACTTTTTGTCTAAGGTCCAGAGAGTAACGTCCCATAGCTGAATTGGTTCTGCATTGAGTATAGCTCTAGTTTAGCACAAAAATGTTCTACTTGTTTCCTGAACAAGCTGTAATGCCTCAGAACGCGAAACCAATCCATCAACTCACTGGTGCTCACCTTTTTCCCCGCATCTTTCTTATCCTTCTGCATTTTCTCGCGCAACGCCAAGAAGCGATCGATAATCCCATCCACCAGCGCTGCTGGCGAGGCGGGAAAGTGAGACTTAATAATCTCGATTAGCTGCTGGCGCTTGGGAAATTCAATATAATGAAACAAGCACCTGCGCAAGAAAGCATCTGATAAATTATTCTGATTATTACTCGTAATAATCACAATTGGTGCCGCCTTTGCCTGAACTTTTATCTTTTATCCCCGTTTCCTCAACTTCAAACCGTTGCTCGTCCAATTCTAACAGCAAATCGTTGGGAAAGTCAATATCCGCCTTATCAATCTCATCAATTAACAGTACCGTGCGGCGATCGTTCTGAAAAGCGCGTCCTAATGGTCCCCAACGCACGTAAGTATCGGGACGATCGATAGCCTGGAGTTTCTCATCGCTAAGACGATTGACATTAGCGAATTGCGCATCCCGCAAGCGTCCCACCGTATCGTAACTGTAAAGACCATCCTTGGCCCGACTCGTAGACTTGACATTCCAAGCTTCGTGCAGATGGAGGGATTAAGCGTGATTATTGTTACAGCCAGGTAAATTTAAATATTGATTCAATACGCTGAAGAAGCTGGCGTTTCTCCTGCAGAAATGGAAGAACTTCGAGATTACCTTTGGGAGATTAAACAAGGTAAATTAAAGAAGACGACACAGACAAGACCAATGTATGAAGAAGTGCAGTCAGCCCAAAAAATCAAAAGTGACGGCGGTAGAGAAGTTCGTCTGTCAACTGGCCCAATTGTAACATCCGACTTTGAGGATGTCAAATTCAAGCAAGTCATTCGTCCAACTCAAGTTAAGGAAGCATAGTCAAATAGCCGCTCCCCAGGGCTGGTGCCGTGGCTGTTTTGCCCTGAATGCTGGCACCAATAACTGAATATTAACATCCGTTCGCGTAGCGTGGCGCAGCCATAGCGGTCACGGCCCTGTCGGGAGACAGGGCAATTTTTGTTTGACTACCCTATCGCCCTTTGCCTCGGTAAAATAAAGTATAGTATAGGACATGGCAATAACCTGTCCCATGTGCTATGCTCCATACCCGGTAATCCCATAGTTGTCCATGTATAGTGAAGTTTTCCACCAAGAAGCCGATCGACTAACTTGGTCTCGTCCCATAAACAAGCGCACTGACAGGTTGATCCTGTTAGCTTTGCTACTAACAGCCCTACTTTTATTTACCATTAATTTAGGTGAATTGCCCTTACGGGATTGGGATGAAGGCACAGTCGCCCAAGTTGCTCGCAACATCAGCAGAGAACCTTTTGCCTCTAGTGGCTGGCTTTATCCCACCCTAGGAGATCGACCCTATCTGAATAAACCCCCCTTAGTCCATTGGTTAATTGCCTGGGCCTACCTTCTCGGTGGCGTCAATGAATGGACCTCTCGGTTGCCATCGGCATTGTTGAGTGCATTGACAGTACCACTCCTCTACTGTATAGGTCTAGAAATCTTTCCCAAACGGACGCCAGCAATTTTCTCCAGCTTAATTTTCCTCACCTTGTTGCCAGTAGTCAGGCACGGACGTCTGGCAATGCTAGATGGTCCAGTCCTCTGCTTTTTCTTGTTGACCATCCTATGTACCTTGAGGGCACGCCGCGACTTGCGCTATGGACTGGGTGTGGGCATTGCCTTGGGGCTGATTTGCCTGACTAAGAGTATTTTAGGATTATTGCTCGGCGCGATCGCCCTGCTGTTCCTCTTCTGGGATACCCCGCGACTGCTCAGTTCCGTATATCTTTGGAGTGGTATTTTTCTCGGCCTGCTGCCCGTTACCCTCTGGTATATCGGCCTTTATCTACAAGATGATGGCCACAATTTTATCCAGACCAGCATTATCGAACAATCCTTCAGTCGCATTTGGCAACCCGTAGAGAATCACCCTGGACCTGTTTGGTACTATTTGCTAGAAATACTTAAATATGCATGGCCCTGGCCGATCTTCTTTCCTCGGGCTTACCGCCTCGCTTGGTCCCATCGTAATATGAGCTGGGCCAAATTGGTATTAATCTGGAGTAGCGTTTATCTGATTGCTATTTCCGTGATGGCAACCAAACTCCCCTGGTATATCTTGCCCCTTTACCCCGCTGGAGCTCTTGCTAGCGGTGCTATGCTCACAGAAATCTGGCACGATCTTCCCAGGTGGCACCAAGTCCCCCGTATGAGTTCAACTGCAACCATGCAACCCCAATTGCTTGCCAGTTTGGTCCTGCTAGCATTGGTAGGTTGGGGTGGTTTTATTTATTTTGGTGGATTCCAAACCCCTGCTGACTGGAACTTAGCTATAATTATGGCCGTAACTGCCTTAACAATGACCGTTGCTGCCGTCAAGGTCGCACAAGCTTCCCGACAATTTTTGGTAATACTGTTCTGGGGTAGCTATGTTGGACTGCTGCTATTTTTCCTCTCCGGTCACTGGATCTGGGAACTGGCCGAAGCCTATCCAGTTAAACCCGTGGCTGAGATGATCCAGAAAGAGACGCCTCCGGGTCAGAAAATTTTCACTAACTATAGCTATGGGCGTCCCTCCTTGGATTTTTATAGCTCCCGCCAGGTCATCCCCCTGGAACCCAAGCAACTCCAGGATCGCTGGGATGATGAAAACTCCCAACCCTATTTACTGATCGATGGAGACGCCCAAAAGCCCCCGCAGCTGAAAGGCGTCAAAGTTCTCGACACTGCTGGCACTCGTTGGCAATTAATTACCCGGGATGCCCAGGAGTGAGTTTATTCTTTAATTGACTTGTGAGTCTACTGAGGTTTGTAGTGAGGACGGAATTCCTCACTACAAACCTCAGAAAAATCGGAACTCCTTCGAGCAGTCTGGGCACGCGATTTTCTGCCACCCGAAAGACTGTTACCAGGGTAAAGCTCAACAACACCAGGCTAGGGACAACATAGAAAGTGCGAGAAACAGCCAAGTTCCGCATCATCCGTTCGCGCAGCGTGGCGCAGCCATGCTATGGGCCGACTCTGACAGCGCAGCAGCCTACCCGATTCCACGCCGACGATCGCAAACGGGTCTCGTATATAGTGACCGCTCTGAGACACTACCAAACGTTCCTGGCAATAAGAGCATATATACAGCGCATATATACAGCCCACTGTCAAGACCGAACCGTTGTCTTCCCAGTGGACGCTGACAAATCGGGCAACTAGGATAATGACTATCAAAGGTGTGAGGGTTCATCATCAATTTGGTCAGACTTATTTTTAGTCTACCCTGTTTACCTCAACACCTTTGTCGTCTGATTCCGGCCACGATCCTCATCCAACCGTTGCATTCTGGTTCTGCTCCTTCGATACACTCTGCGTGCTCGATGTCCCCCCTCCAGGGGACCCGCTAGGAGTACTAAAGAGAGGACATCGTCTGAGCACTGCGCGGATCACATTAATCGCACATCGATGATTCAAAGCATCCAGTAGCGACCTTGTCCTCTATACCTATAGTAGGGAGCACCCACCCCGGCGCGAGCTAGCTAGGGGGTGGGGGCTGGGCAACATTTCCCATAGGGGACAACCAGCAGGCACTGTTCAGGATGCGGATGGTACTGCTTCTGCTTCGACTTTTACTTCTGCAAGCTCTTCACCTGCTGTTTCATCTTCTGCTTCCTCAATAATTTGCTTCAGATGAATGTGCTTACGACCCAGGGTGATTTCAAACTCATCTCCTGGTTCCAGGTTCATCTTCTTCGTGTAGGCCGATCCAATCAGCAAGTTACCGTTAGACTGGATGCTGATCCGGTAGCTAGCACTGCGTCCTCCCCGTCCAGTATCAACGTATTTGTCGCCGTCTAACTTAATCCCCTCCGCATCGATCAAAGCGTTGAGGAACTTCATCATGTTCACCCGCTCTATACCATTTTTGGTCACGGTGTAGTAGCCGCAGGCTCTGGCTTTCTCTTCCTTGCTTAGACTTCCTAGCTTTTTAACTGCCTCCAGCAGCTTTCCGCCGGTTAGAGGTTCGTCTTGTTTCGTTTGACTCATCAGCTTATCTGTTAAACAACTTCGACATCGATACTATATTAATCTTAGCTGAGTGGGTGGCGATCAATTACACCCTCCATCAGGATATGTCAGCTAATAAAGATATCTTACACCAACTTTTCACCATGTCTACAATTTTTTTTGCGATCTCCATCAAGTTCCTCTCCCCCGACAGCAAGAGGCACAGTTAGGGAGTGCCAGACCGCCCAGCCCACGGTCGCCCTGGCAGTCTGGCTGGGGGTTAGGTTGCCTCTTGTTTAATACAATAGGAGTTGATAGCCATGTTGCTAACCACCAGAGGACATTACAGCGTTAAGGCATTGCTGGATCTGACTCTGCAACCAGGGGGAGGTCCAGCAACGGTTAGATCGATCGCCCTTCGGCAAAACTTACCAGCCCCCTATCTAGAGAAGCTGCTGATGGAAATGCGCCGTGCGGGTTTAGTTGTCTCTGTGCGGGGGGCTAGAGGAGGCTATCGCTTGGCCCGATCACCTAAGACAATTTCTTTAGGACAGATACTTGTTGCAGTTGGAGAAACCATTGAACCAGTGCCCAAGCTTCCCGACGATGCCCAGAGAGCTTCTGACTGGGTAACTTTGACATTGTGGAACCGGTTACACCACTTGCTGAAAGAAGCTCTAAACAGTATATCCTTAGAAGACCTCTACTTCGATGCCCGCAGTTGGCAAGCGAACCAAGGAGAACAAACCAGTTTTATTGTTTAGTTGTCAGTTGTTGCTTACAGCTTATTCAGGAAACAAGTAGAACATTTTTGTGCTAAACTAGAGCTATACTCAATGCAGACCCAATTCAGCTATGGGACGTTAC
>JACOMV010000320.1 GCA_014324065.1 Hormoscilla sp. SP12CHS1
ATGTTAATCAAGTCCTCAGGCAGCGTTGCGCTTATCTCAACTTAGACTTTGCCTGAGTAAAACTACTTACTGCAAAAGTAAGATGCTCCCAGGCGTAACTGAGTAGATAGGCCATAACAACAGATGACAGGCTGTACTACGTCCTGTCATCATCTTCTGCTTATTTACTCTTACCTAATGAAACGATCTGCTAAAGGAATCATGTGAGGAGCAATAGCATGATTATACGTAAGAGCGAATATCTTCACCGCATTCATCGGCTAGAAAGCAGAGGGCGCGAAACCGCAAACCGACCAATTGCTCGTAAAGAGGATTGAGCTTACACAGGGGTGGAATGTGGAATAAAGTACGTCCAAACAGTTTGATATCTCGTTCAAAGGGACATTGCGCTGGAATCAGTCTGGAGAGCAACCGCGCCGTGAGGAGCTCATGAATTTGCCAAGCATCCAGCCATGCCCGCGCGGGGTGCAGTAAATCGAAAGAGCGCGATCGCCCCTTAGCTGGGTTCATACCGTCCCCAGGCTCATTTAGACTACTTTGATTGTCTTGTTCGATCCCAAACATAAGTTGAAAATTTGAGGAGTTTGCCATCTCTTTATTGTTTTGATTTTGACTCTGTATCCTTCTCTATATTAAGATTCAGAATCAAACCCATTGTTCCGGACAAAGACAAATGGACGACTCAGCCGTCAAGTTTCAGTAAATTTCCAGAAGCTATGACCAGACAAAGAGCAGTCGATCGCCATCTGTCCTAGAACTGTCGTACTTTTGAGAGTCACCAGGCATTAATTGCTTGAGGCTCTTTCCCTAGCTTCAAACTCTCGGGGGGTTATGAACCAGAAACTTTACATTTATTTATTAATTGCAACAGTTCATAACAGTTTGTAAAGATTTGGTAAATTAAATTAAATGTAATGTAGATCACAAGTTGACCCGGAAGCGGCTCCCAAGGCTCAAGGAGCGCTACATCTGCAAGAGAGGAATATGAGAAAAAGATTGAATCTAGTGAATCCCGATAGGACCGGTGAAGCAGAATTGGTCAGAGTTTCACCAGTCTGAATCAGGGTAGCCTCTGTATTGGCAAGGGATAATGCAATCAGAGATCCAATCAACTGCCGGAGAGATATAGCCATGAGCATCGTTACCCTGCGATCGGTCAAAAAGGACTTTGGGATTAAGGAAATTCTCAAAGATGCCAGCTTCAGTCTGGATGCTACGGATAAGGTGGGTTTAATTGGCACCAACGGTTCGGGTAAGTCAACGCTGTTAAAGATGATTGCCGGTATAGAGCCCATTGATGGGGGCCAACTATCGGTTAACTCGGGGGTGCGGATGGTCTATTTGCCCCAGCAACCGGACTTGGACGAGCAGCGGACGGTGCTGGAGCAAGTTTTTGCTGACAGTGGCGAACAGATGACTCTGGTGCGGGAGTATGAGGAACTTTCTCGCAAACTCGCCCGCAGTGCGGACGATCGCCAGCTGCTGGCCCGTCTGTCTGCTGTTACCCAACGGATGGAGGCCCTCGGGGCCTGGGAACTGGAGACGAAGGCGAAAATTATCCTCACTAAACTGGGGATTGCTGATTTTGATGCCCTGATCGCCAGTCTTTCGGGGGGCTACCGCAAGCGCATTGCTTTAGCTGCTGCTTTGCTATCGGAACCGGCTCTGTTGCTGATGGATGAGCCGACTAACCATCTGGATGCTCTCTCTGTAGAATGGTTGCAGAGTTATCTGCATCACTATCGGGGGGCCCTGCTGCTGATTACCCACGATCGCTACTTTCTCGATCGGGTCACTAACCGGATTATCGAGATTGATCGGGGGGACTTTTACAGCTATGCTGGCAACTATAGCTACTATTTGGAGAAGAAAGCCCAAGCAGAAGAAGCTGAGGCAAACAGTCAACGCAAGCATCGGGGCGTGCTGCTGCGGGAGTTGGAATGGCTCAAGCGAGGACCGAAAGCCCGCAGTACCAAGCAGAAAGCCCGCATTCAGCGCATCGAACAGATGCAAGAAACTGAGTTTAAGCAGGACCTTGGTAAGGTGGATATTTCTACCCCCGGTCGTCGCATTGGCAAGAAAGTAATTGAATTGGTAAATGTGAGTAAATCCTATGGCGATCGCATCTTAATCGACAACTTCAGCTATGCCTTCGAGCCCGAAGACCGGGTGGGCATCATCGGCGGTAACGGAGTTGGCAAGTCCACCTTAATGAATATGATCGCCGAGCGGGTGCAGCCCGATGCTGGAGTCGTCGAGATTGGCAAAACCATTCACATCGGCTATTTCGACCAGCATTCCGAGAGTTTAATTGCGGATGAAAATCAGCGGGCGATCGAATATCTCAAGGAAGAAGGAGAATTTGTCAAAACTGCCGATGGCATGCAAATTAGCGCTTCTCAAATGCTAGAGCGTTTCCTGTTTCCCAGCAATCAGCAATATCTCCCCATCCACAAGCTTTCCGGCGGGGAAAAACGTCGCCTCTTTCTGCTGCGGGTGCTCCTTTCTGCTCCCAATCTGATAATCTTAGATGAACCTACCAACGATCTCGACGTGCAAACCTTGGCGGTGCTGGAAGAATATCTGGAAGATTTTAACGGCTGCGCGTTCGTCGTTTCTCACGACCGCTATTTCCTCGATCGGGTGGTAGACAAGATCTTTGCCTTTGAAACCGGCGGTAACTTGCGTCAGTATCCGGGCAATTACTCGGTTTATCTGGACTTCAAGAAAGCTGAAGAGGACTCGCAGCAGCAGTCATCTGAACCCGAGAAAAAGACTGCCAAAGAGAGAAAGCCTGCAAATAATAGCAAACCCCGCCGACTTTCTAACTGGGAAAGGCAGGAGTTCGAGCAACTTGAAGAAAAAATTGCTCAGTTGGAAGTCCAGAAAGCTGAGGTGGAAAAAACCCTGTATAATGCTCCTGCTGGCAAGGTTACCCAGGTGCAAGAACTCTACCAACAGTTGTCCCAGTTGACTGGGACGATCGATACTGCAACTGAGCGCTGGATGGAACTAGCAGAAAGAGATGCAGCACCCTCACCCACACCCTAACACTAAAGGGTGTGGCTACAAGAACGAAGCCCGCGCGGGGAGGGCGGGCGCTCGGCCTTGAATTAAGAAACCAGGTTTTTCTAAAAAACCTGGTTTCTGGGCTACTGGCACTAATTTTTCCCAGGAGCTAAATTGTTTTTATTAGAGAATAAGAGTAAAACGGACGATGGCCCGAAGGTTGGTAGTATAGATGCAAAAGAAAAGAGATGAAACAGACCATTAACGCGATCTATGAAAAGGGTTTCGTGACAGTAGAGGACTGGCTGCAAATAGAATGAATATGAAAGAACCATCAATGGCAGAAATGCAGGCAGTTGCTATGGCTGCGCCACGCTGCGCGATCAGAAATTGCCACTCAGCTTCCCGATATAAAACTGTTGGTTTTGTTTGGTTCGAGAGCTACAGGTAATGTCCATCCAGGAAGTGACTGGGATTTTGCGGTCCTCTACGACCAAGAATTGCTTCGTGCTAGAATGAAAAATTATTGGTATTGGTTGGAGATCGATCGCCTCCTGACTCAGATGTTACCATCAATTCCCATGGCAAAGATTGATGTAGCTGAACTGAATCACTGTTCTCCGCTACTTGGTTATCAAGTGGCGCGTAATGGTAAGCTGCTGTACGAAAAGCATCCAGGAGAGTTTATTAAGTTTCAATGCTTGGCTGCGAAAATTTATGCAGATACAGCTAAATTCCGCCAAGCTCAATGGGAAGCTCTTAAATTAGCTTTGCGGAGGTAGGGAGTATGAGTCCTATCGAACGACATACGATCGCGACTAGACTGGAGTTGATTCGGAAATATCTTAACCGTCTCCAGCAGTTTGAATCAGTTAGTCTGGATGAATATAGGCAGGATTTTGACAAGCAACTGATTGCAGAGCGACTATTACAGTTAATCCTTGAAGCAGCAACAGATATTAATAATTATTTGTTGGTGCGATCGCAGCACTTCGGAAAATTACTTTGATTCTTTTATTGCAGCGGGAATACAGGGCATAATCACCCCAAAGTTGGCAGCACAGATCGCCCCATCAGCAGGACTCGGCAACAGATTAGTACATCAATACGAGGATATTGATTCTCGACAAGTTTTTGTGGCGATCGGTCCGCGGACGGCCCGAAAAATCGAGTTAGCTTTGCAGCAATATTCCCTCTATGTCAGGCAAATTACTATTTATCTAGAATCATTAGAATCAGGTGCAGGTGAGGATCTGTAACTAGGCGGCGAACGGGCGATCGCCTCTGCAACCTTAAACACCAACCTCAACAGTTGGCAGACATAAATTCACCTGAGATTTCCAATCGGCAATCCACTCCTGGGGAAACTCTGCTGTAGCTGTTTTACCCTTTTGGTAGTAAACATCAGCAAGCAGACACTCCCACTGTGCCATCACATCAGCAAGAATATCCCTGAGAAACTCCGCTTCAAGTGTATCATCATCTTTCCTTTCTCCTTCCATCAGTAACCAGTATTGTTCTTCAGCCCAGGTTGGCAAAGATTCACTCCCTAGGCTGTGGCTTTTGACTCGATCTAACATTGTCTGCAAATTTTTAACGATGCTTAGAGACTCTACCATCTTTCAATTTCCTTACCAGTCATGGGGTCAATTTCAATATGTCCGAGGTCTTGAGGTCTTTTGGGATGTACTCGAATCACTCTACCTTGACTATCATAGCTTTCATGCCAAGTGCGAATGAGTTTACCATCGGCAGCCTCTACTTCAACAACTGGTCGCACTCCCGCTGTTCTTCCAGGCTTTTTCGCGGGTCGATAGCTGTCATAGTAACGGATGCGACCGTTTTGCAGGACTTTGAAGAAGTCATATTTTGCAGCTCTCCGGGCATGGCCGGGGACTGATGATAAATCTATGTTACAGCTTGTTCGCTATTTAATTAGTACAATAACAGCATTTAGTAAACCAGTTCTTAAACGTATTTGTTCCCA
>JACOMV010000321.1 GCA_014324065.1 Hormoscilla sp. SP12CHS1
GGAGCCGGATGAGGTGAAAGTCTCACGTCCGGTTTTGAAGACGAGTCGGTCCGGTGACGGACTGGCTTAGTTTAATACCGATTTAGCAATGGACTGGACAACAAGGATAAAAATTTAGTTGTCGAGATCGTCGCGAAGAACTATAATAACCTAAGTTGCTACCTACAGAACCCCAACACCAAAATTAGCCTTTAGAGCCTTGTGATTTACTCCAAAATGGCATTTTTGGGCGCTGGTTCAGTTTGATTAAAGGAACTGCTGAAACAAAAGTGCTAGTAGCTCATCTAAATTTACCCGATGATATTTAATTTGACCAATGCAGAATTTTGGAGGTATATCGCTCCCTTGGGTGGTTTCATTGGTCGTTCAGGAGATGATACCCTAACCCTGGCTGGCAGACAATAGTGGCTGGCAGAGGTTAGGTGAGTTGTATTGTGGTGCAGAGATTGCCACAAAGATTACGCAGAATTAATGTGGGTAATGACAAGCTTTTTAAGGGGGGTTTGGGGGGATCGCTAGGGGATCCCATTTCACCAACGGGTTTTGACCACACCCCCTCTCGTTAATTTCCTTCCAGTATCTGCACTTCATCGCCTACCTGTAAAATATTACCAGCGGACGATGCGGGGATGCGCGTGTTCACACTCAGTCTGTAAAAATGGTTGAAGCGAGATGCAGCAACCCACCCGGGCAAAGTTTCTTTCCGCTTGGCCGCGAATATCTTTTGGAAATCTGGGTATGCTTCCCCAGTCATAGAGTTTCGTGTGGGTACCACGCAACGCTGACAGGGATTTACTCCTTCGATCGACAAATCCAGAAGTTCGTGTTGGTTTGGTCTTCGGTGGGGTTGTCTGAGGCAAACAACCGATCTTCCCAGAATGCTGGCACCCCCTCTATTTCTAGATTAGCCCGCAGGCGCGATCGCATCTCCGACACGCTTACTCCCGGAAACCAAGATGCTGCTTGGGCGATCGTCTCCGTACTAATTACTGTCGGGCCAAAAGCCTCAGTATCATCTGGAAAGCCCTTGAGTGAGTTTTGCTGCAACTGACAAACCAAAATATTCACTTAACCATGTTTCTAGCTGACTGCGTTCCCGATGCAGATGAAAAACTTGTTCTGCTTCTCCCTCCTGAATTGAAACTCTTATCATAGAAGCATCAAACTTAGCCCTAAGTTTGTGAATCTTAACATTCCGCTTGCCATTGACAAACCTATTTTTATCGTCAAGCATAGCAAATTCTCGGTCATGTTCTAGCGCACCGCCAGTCATTACCTTTGCTTGCTTGACAGCAACTCCATTCAAAGCTTTGATCGGGTAAATTAAAATCCGGGCTAGGTAAGGCATTTTTATTGTTGGTTGTTAGTTGTTAGTTGTTGGTTGTTAGATTGCGGTCTGGAATAACCGATGCAACATTCCAAATTTGGAAACCCTATCTGTCTGCAATGCGCGACAGAAGCATCATAGGTTTATGCATATTTTTGCTAACTCCGTTAATTTGAGGATGCCTTTAGGGTAAGACAATATTACAATATTATGGCAGACATGAGAAAATCTGCAATCATGTGTCTTAAGGGGACAAGAGATGGTAAACTGACAATTGCGAGGAAAGTTACTATAATCCCAGACAGCATGTAATATCAGAAAATTTAAGGGAGTTTTAAGTATGAGCACGCTCACTGACCCGGTAAAAGTGATGAAACAGGAAGTGGGGAAAGCAGCCGCAGCCCGCGTCCAGTCTGGTACGATCGTGGGGTTGGGGACCGGGTCAACTACGGCCTACGCGATCGAGCATTTGGGCGTAAGGCTGAAATCAGGAGACCTCAAAGACATCCAAGGCATCCCCACATCCTTTCAAGCGGAAGTGCTGGCCAAACAATATGGCATCCCCTTAACCACCCTGGATGCCGTTGACCGCATAGACATTGCCATTGACGGCGCAGATGAAGTAGACCCGCAAAAGAACCTAATCAAAGGTGGTGGCGCGGCCCACACTCGGGAAAAGGTTGTGGACTCTCTGGCAGACCAGTTTATCGTCGTCGTAGACGCTGGGAAACTGGTAGACCTGCTGGGTTCCACCTTCCTGCTGCCAGTAGAAGTGATTCCGATGGCTATGACACCGGTAATGCGCGCCATAGGGAAACTGGGCGGTAAACCAGAACTGCGGATGGGTGTCAAAAAAGCTGGACCCGCGATCACGGACCAAGGCAATATGGTGATCGATGTCAAGTTTGACTCTATTGATAACCCAGCAGAACTAGAAAAGACTCTCAATAACCTTCCCGGCGTTTTGGAAAATGGTTTATTCGTAGGCGTCGCCGACTTAGTCTTAGTAGGCGAAATTAAAGATGGAAACCCAGTAGTAAGGGAACTGTGATTTGTTGATGGTTGATTGCTAATTGTTCATTGCTAGAATTAAGAAACCCGATTTTTACTCCATACCAGGTTTCTCGGACGCAGCGCATCCCGGAGATCGAGCGCAGCGAGATCGGAGAGGAGAGCACTCTTCCAGGCGAGACAAGTCCTACGCAACTAACTTATTACAGTGGGACTGCAGAACCCAATCCCTAATCTTACTTAGCTTATACAGCTCTGGAAGATTGATTTAAGTGGCGAGCTAGGAGTTTAGTTTTCAGACCTAACTCAATAACTTCCAGCACTTTAGTCATGCCTGTAGTGTTAATCATTTCTGGAATTATGCCTGCACGTTGGGCAGCTTGAAGCGCTTTTTCTGTTAGGGAGTGACTAGCATAACCAGTGACAATCAAAACCAAATCCGCATTAGCAATGTGATTTTCCGCCTGTTGAGCTAACTGTAATCCATCTTGAGCCGTACACCAGGTCAGGCTGACCTGAGAATCCCGCAGACGATTTTTTACAGCCGTGGCCAGTCGGTCATGTCCGCCAAAAATCACTACCTTACCCTCTAGAACTATGTAGGGGTTGGGTCGTTTTTCCGATATGCGATGACGGGTGCGCGGTTGCACGCTGCGGACAGTTTCCACCCGCGATCGGTTCTCCATCGCTCTGTCGTAAATAAAGTTGAGGGTTTGCTCGTAGCTACCTCGCAGGTGGGCAACGGGTCCTTCTTTAGAGTGGGTATTGATCTGGTTAATTAGGGCATCGATGACTTCTTGGAGGGCGTTAATGGTTTTGAGGTCATCGATGTAAGCTCGGATCGCGATCGCCCCATCAGTAGCGCTATAGAAATCTTGTTGCTCGGCAATCATATCCAGTAAGTCAGCCTTGAGTTCGTGCCGCCAGTGGTTAGTTTGCTCTGTTAGTCGCTCGTCTAGTAAGCGTTCCTCATTGAGAATCAGCTGACGGTCTGCAACCTGAGCTGCTAAGACGGGAGCCTCCTCCAACTGTCGTCGGAGATCGGCGGCTTTTTCCTCTAGTTTCTCACGAATAGCGCTACCATTGACATTCATATGATCGAACTGTGCGAGGGTTTGCTCTAGGTCGGCGAGTAAAGGTTCCACTCGCTTACTAATCTCGGCGACAGCTTTTTGGACCTGTTCGTCCCGTTGCTGCTCTAGGCGCGTTGCTTCCAGCTCTAGCTTGGCCGTGGCCAGCAAATCTTGCACGGAAGTTTCCAAGTGGTCTAGTTCAGAAATGTCCATTTGCACATAAGTCAGTTCAGGTACAGTAGGTCTGGTATGGTTATGAGTCCCCGATATCTCTTGTGTGCCGAGTGCTCGCCTCTACGGGACTACGCTCCTGAGACAAGAGCACAACAAGAGATATCGAAAAACCCGGCCCATCAGAAGGGGGTGTATGATGAAGGGGACTTGAGCTGATCTTATCGCTGATCTCGCTGCGCTAACGGGCAGACACGATTCGGAACCCACTCAAACCCATGCAATACAGACGATTTGGGCGCACAGAATTACAAATACCTGTATTCTCCTGTGGCGGCATGCGCTACCAGTACAAGTGGCAGGATATGCCAGCAGCTGCCTCGTTCCTTATCAATCACATAGAAACGGCTAGGGGCTATGGCACCTCGGAGATGCAGCTGGGTAAGATTCTGCCTCAGTTTCCTCGCGAACAGCTGATTGTCCAGACCAAGGTTAGTCCCAAGTCAGACACAGTCGAGCTTCTGCGTCAGTTTGAGCAGTCCCTGGCTTTCCTGAAGCTGGACTTGCTGTCCCTGCACGGTATCAATACTGATGAGTTGCTGCACGACAGTATTCGATCGGGTGGCTGTCTGGATGTGGCCCGCAAGCTGCAAGGGGAAGGCAAGGTGCGGTTTATTGGCTTCTCGACTCACGGTCCGACGGACATCATTGTCAAAACTATTGAGACCGACCAGTTTGACTACGTGAATCTGCACTGGTACCACATCAATCAAGTTAACTGGCCTGCTATAGAAGCTGCGCAACGCCAGGATATGGGTGTTTTCATCATCAGTCCTTCCGATAAGGGCGGAAAACTTTACGATCCGCCGCCCAAGTTGGTAGAATTGTGCAAACCCCTGAGTCCGATGCAGTTTAATGACCTGTTTTGCTCGTTCCCTGGCTCTGCCTGGGAATGAACATCGGCAGGTACATACTATCAGTTTGGGGGCGGCGCGACCCACAGATTTTGACGAACACTTGCAGGTTTTGCCGCTGTTAGACCGGGTGCATCTCACTTTTGGAATCTAGCCCCTGCGCAGCGGAGGGGGCGTTACCCGGGGAGCTGAGGCTTTGTTTGTGTAGCCGGACCCCTCGTTCCCACGGCTCCGCCTGAGAACGGGTGAGGGCGGCGACGCTTGCTATGAGATGCACCCAGGTTCCGCCTGACTTCCCGAACGGGCGAAATGGGAAAAATCCTTGTAGGTTTTGCGCGACGGCGGGGACAAATTTACAAATACCTGACAGCTAGAGCATCGGTCCAGTAGAACAAATTTTGAGTAAAGTGATGAGGGGGTGAAGAAAATGTTGATTTTTCGTTGATTCACAGATATTTGAAAATGTGGGCGTATTATTAATGGACCG
>JACOMV010000322.1 GCA_014324065.1 Hormoscilla sp. SP12CHS1
CGCCTTTGCAAGCGGAACTGAGAAACAGGAGTACGTTTACCATAGCCATTATTAGTGACAATCAGCACCCAAGGTCCAGTCGAATTATCCACAGCCAGTTCCTCTGCTTCTGTTTCCGCTTTTTCCGCATCTATGTCGTCCGCCTCTGTGTCCAAATTTTCCGCAAGATTGTCTTCCGCCTCCGAGTCCGACTCTGTGGCATCATTCTCTAAACTAGCCACAATGTTCCTTGGCAATATATCCATGCCGATCAACTCATCTCCATCCACCAATTTCATAGACCTCACCCCTCTGGAGGTGCGACCACTAGCCCGCAATTGCACTGCATTTGTTCTAAAGTGAATAGCCTTTCCCTGAGAAGACCCAATAATCACGCTATCTTCTTCCGTCGCCCGTCTTACCCAGCACAACTCATCTCCCTCTTGCAGAGAAATAGCAATCAATCCATTAGCGCGAATATTGCTAAAAGCTGCCAGGGCCGTCTTTTTAATGTAGCCCCCTTTCGTCAGCATCACCAGATATTCATCATCCCGAAACTCGCTCACTGCCACCAGAGAAGTAATTTTTTCATCCATCGGAATCGGCAGCATTTGGACAATTGGCATCCCCCGCGCCGTGCGAGAATACGCCTGGATTTGGTAAGCGTTCAGCTTGTAAACCACGCCCCTTTGACTAAAGAATAAAACGCTATCATGGTCGCAGCAAGTCAGGAAATGCTCTACCCCATCATCGGACTTCATACGCGTGCCGTATTTGCCTCTCGTCGCCCGATTTTGCGCCTCAAAAGTATTGATTGGCATTCGCTTGATATAACCCTGCTCAGTCAGCAGAATCAAAGCCTGTTCGTTAGCAATCAAGTCAATATCCACCAGTCCCCCATCGGTACTGTCAATTTGCGTCCGTCGGGGGGTAGCGAACTTCTGTTTCAGTTCAGTTACTTCCGTTTCTATAATTTCCAGAATCCGTTCCCGCCGCGCTAAAATATCCTCTAAGTCAGCAATTATGGCTTGTAACTCTTCATGTTCTTGGTTAATCTTGTCCGCTTCCAAAGCTGTCAGGCGTCGCAGCTGCATCTGGAGAATTCCATCCGCTTGGGCGTCCGATAGTTCATAAGTATCTATCAACTGCTGACGCGCCGTCCCTGTATCAGCGGCAGTTCTAATTAGCCGGATGACTGCATCTAAGTTCGCCAGGGCAATTAGCAAACCCTGCAACAGATGATCTCGTTCTTGTGCTTTTCGCAGTTGAAATTGCGTCCTTCTGCTAATCGCTTCCACCCGGAATTCCAGAAACACATTCAGAAATTGCTTCAGGGATAGTAGTTCCGGGTAGGAATTCACCAACGCTAGCATATTTGCCCCAAAATTAGTTTGTAGGGGCGTTTGTTTGTAGAGGTTATTGAGGACAACTCGCGGATAAGCATCGCGCCTGAGTTCCACCACGATCCTCATCCCGTCCCGATCGCTTTCATCCCGGATATCAGAGATTCCCTCTAAGCGCTTATCATTGACCATTTCGGCAATCTTTTCAATCAGGGCCGCCTTATTAGTTTGATAAGGCAGTTCCGTGATAATAATCGCCTCTCGATCGGGGCGTCCCCGCTGTTCGATCGTTTCAATTGTTGCTACACCCCGCATGGCGATCGACCCCCGTCCGCCGGTGTAGGCATCTTTGATGCCGCCGGTTCCCAGAATGCTCCCGCCGGTAGGAAAATCCGGACCGGGGATATAGCGCATCAGTTGGGTGTCAGTAATATCTGGATTATGGATCAAAGCCACCAACCCATCTACCAACTCTCCCAAGTTATGAGGAGGGATATTAGTTGCCATCCCCACAGCAATTCCAGCGGAACCATTCAGCAGCAGCTGGGGAATGCGCACCGGTAATACGATCGGTTCTTGCTGGGAGCCGTCAAAATTATCGATAAAATCCACCGTTTCCGACTCTATATCCCGGAGCATGGCATCCGCCGTCAGGGCTTGCAACCGGCATTCCGTGTAACGCATTGCCGCTGGCGGGTCATTGTCAACCGAACCAAAGTTCCCGTGACCCTCGATCAGGGGCGATCGCATAGAGAAATCCTGGGCCATGCGCACCAAAGCATCATAAACTGCCGTATCGCCGTGAGGATGGTATTTACCCAACACTTCTCCCACCACACGAGCGCATTTTCTAAAAGGGCGGTCTGGACTCAGTCCCAACTCATGCATCGCGTAGAGAATGCGCCTATGTACCGGTTTCAATCCATCCCGAGCATCCGGGAGTGCCCTCCCAACAATGACGCTCATGGCGTATTCTAGATAAGACCGGGACATCTCGTTGCGTAAATCTGTCGGGACAATCCGAATTCGCTCCTGCTCGATGCTCATACAGCAAACAACTCCATAAGAACAATAATTCCCAAGTCGATCGTCCGCTCGAAAGACAGTAAACTTAAGGTCTAGCTAAAGAGCGGCGATTGTGTACCATGCCCAAGCAGTTATCAGTGGCAAGCTTCTACAGTTTTTTCGCCCGACTTGTTTGGGCTTCGATGTCTAAAGGGCGCACTACTCGTACTGCCCTTACGACATCGAGAGTTCCTTGTCACATCTCCTTGGTTATTTCTAATATAATAACATACTTTTGCTCAATTTTGGTCAATAATCCAGCTGTTAAGAACTAAGACTATGATTAGAGTTATCTACTCAGATGAATTTCTACTGCACGACAATGGTTGGGGACACCCCGAAAAGCCAGAACGCCTGACAGCAATTGTCAACGCCTTAAAAGCCGCACCTTGGGCCGAACAAATTGAGTGGCAACTGCCTCCGACTCCAGAAGAACGTTCAATGTTACCCCTGATGCAACAAGTTCATCCGGAAAAATATATCGAGGCTGTCAGAAATTTAGCCAACCGGGGAGGCGGACACATAGACGGCGATACGCCAGTTTCTCCCCGCAGTTATGAGGTGGCTATGCTGGCAGTAAGCGCCTGGCGAGATGGAATAGATCGCCTCCTGGCTACTGGTAACCCAGCCTTTGTGCTGGCCCGTCCGCCGGGACATCACGCTTTATCGGATCGGGGCATGGGGTTTTGTATCTTTTCCAATGCCGCGATCGCCGCTCACTACGCCCTAGAGCAATCGGGAGTCAACCGCGTTGCCATTCTCGACTGGGACGTGCATCACGGTAACGGCACCCAGGCGATCGTGGAAAGCAACCCCCAAATTGCTTACTGTTCGCTGCATCAATTTCCTTTTTATCCCGGTACTGGTGCTGCCAGAGAGCGTGGTTTTCACAACAATGTGCTAAATATTCCGATGGCGCGGGGTAGCACCCTTGCTGAATATCAGCCCATGTTTGAACAGAAAGTGATGCCGTTCTTGACTGATTTTGGGGCAGATATATTAGGTTATGACGCCAATTATGATGACCCCTTGGCCGAAATTTGTTTACAGCCGCAAGATTATGGAGTCTTTACAGATTATTGCCTCCGCCTGACTCATCGCATCCTGTTTGGACTCGAAGGCGGCTATGACTTCGAGAGTTTGTCTAAGTCAGTAATGGCAACAATTGCAAGTTGCTTGACTGCTAATACCAATTTTTTAAAGTTGCGATCTCGAAAAAACCTATCCTCTCGTTCCCAGGTTCCTACCTGGGAACGGTCTTCTGAGGCGGGAGCCTCCTGATAATCCGTGCTACCTAAAGGATATCATATCTTTCAATAAATGGTATAATATGTAATCTCAATTAATAATCGATCGATTAACAATTTTAGGGATGAATTTGGCTCAAAATGTAGCGGAGGCGATCGTAATCATCTTTTAGTAACAGGCTGAGAATGCGCCCTGCTTGGACTAACCAAGCGCGATCGGCCTTGCGGAGTTGATAAATCTCGCGGATAGCAGTTGCTGCGAGAGCATCTACTGGTGTACCTGATAATTGGATTAATATCCTCAAGAAATCCATATTTTCGCTGAAATGAATCACTTCGTCAGCTGTACATTGATAGACAGCTTGATGAATTTGGGGCGGACGAGGAGGCAGGTGTTGATAAACCGGACTGTTCAGTCGGCTCGAACCATTCACCCCAGGGTGAGGAGGAGAAAAACCGACGATCGCGGCTTTGAACTCAGTTTTCAGCATAGCAAATATTTGGGGTTGCTGCTCGCGCAATTCCTGGAGAGACAACCCCAAAGCTCTCGCTCGGTGAACAGAGTCGATCGGGCTAGTAGTAGCATAGTAAACTACAGCATAGATATGATTATCCGACTCTTCATCCACAGAGCGGACGAGACTGCCGAAAGGTGGCATAACAGGAAAGCTAAGGTCTTCTGGTTCCAGACATTGAGCCATAAATTCAGTCGTAGAGGTTTCAATCACCTCAGCGATGTGGTTTTCTTGACGAGAACCTGTAGCAAATTGTGGGAGTGGAAGACGCATAGGAACCTTGTTGGTTATTAGTCGATCATTGTGAATGGAAAATTGCTAATTGCGAATGGTTAATTGTTAATTCCCTGGCTCCCGCCTGGGAACACGCTGCGCTATTCTCAATTTTCCCTACTTACCTGTACCTTTTGCCTTGACATCCTACATTTTTTCTGCTGTTTTGTCGAACATCTCTAGCCAAAACTGTAACTAAATCCATCTTGCCTGTGAACTGCTTGGATATGATTTCTGGATACAGATATAACCTTTTCAGGGTTTACCCGGATATCAAAGTTCCCTTTGGCACGAACAGTTTTGAGTCTGACACCTCTAATCGGTGCATTTTTACCCCTCACAACATTAACAATGTCACCAGTCTTCCAATCCTTGGCAGGACGTTTGACTTTATAGCCCTTACGACGAAAGCCGTATTTGTCGATTTGAATGATCTGACTCCGACCGTGTCCAGTTGACTTACAGCTTGTTCGCTATTTAATTAGTACAATAACAGCATTTAGTAAACCAGTTCTTAAACGTATTTGTTCCCATC
>JACOMV010000323.1 GCA_014324065.1 Hormoscilla sp. SP12CHS1
ATAGCTGAATTGGGTCTGCATTGAGTATAGCTCTAGTTTAGCACAAAAATGTTCTACTTGTTTTCTGAACAAGCTGTAAAAGCGACGAGCGATGAATTAAAAGAAGCTCAAACAGCCATTAAAAGATTCAAGAAACACCGCGTTCAGGGAAGGGATGCCATTGATGTCTTGGTAACGGTACAAATGGCTTATGAAGGGCTTGACGTTCCTGCCATCACTCATATTGCCTGTTTGACTCGCATCAGAAGTGAACCTTGGCTCGAACAAGCCTGGGCAAGAGCAGCTAGAATTGATAAAGAAGCCGGACAACTGAAAACTGAGGGAATCATTTTTGTTCCCGATGACGAATTAGCTCAGAACTGTATCGAAAAGATACTTGCAGAACAAGAGCCAATTCTCAAGGAAAGAGAACAAAAGCCGCGAGAAACCGGTCAAGGTAATGATCGCCAAGATGAGGATCCAGATCGGCCAAGAGATAATGCTATTCTCCCACTAACATCTGACTTGACAAGAGCGAGAGCCTTGGATTTAAGTAGTGGAGAAAGAGTTGACTATCTTGAAACGGAAGAAATCCAATGGGCTATGCAAGAAAGTGATATTTCGGGAATTAGCACCATGAAAATGAAACAGTTTTATGATTTGTTGAACAGTCGGAAAACCGGAGAAGAAAACTACCCGCGAGGGTTGGGAGGAAAAGAAACTTTGACTCCCAGTGAAGAAAAGATGAGAATGCGAGATGGTATCGAAAAATATGTTCGTAGCTATGAATGGAAAAATCACCTAGAACAACCTTAAACTCCGAGATTGTGACAAAATTTAAAAAGTCCAGAAAAACTATGACACTAGAGGAATTGAGGAAGGTGTGGGCATGGCTACAAAACAACTATCGAATGAGAGATTGAAAGGGTACATAGAAACTTTAGGAAATGCTGGAAACTTCTATGCACCTTCTGGAACGCGCCCTTGGGCAATTGCTGTCAGGTCAGAGCTGCAATCACTTTGGCATGATGCTAAGTTTAATGCTCAACAGTTAAAAGCATGGCGCGACTTAATGAAGCAGCACGCAGGCTATCGCCAACTTGTTAACAAGGACGGAAAAGCATTTAGCAGTTATGAAGAATTCTGCCAGGCTAAACCGCCCTTTGGATTAGGTTGCGCTCCGTCAGATATCGATCAAATCATTCAGGAACTGGAATTAGTTGATGCCAAAACGTTTGAGATAGAACATACCCCATCCAAGCAAAGTGCTGGCGCAGCTCTAACGGGATCTTTGCAGAGGTTTTCTAAGCTGGTTCAATCTTGTCCAGAAAATCAGCCTATTAATGCAGCCAAGATTGGGGAACAGTTGAAAATCTCAATCAGAACAGCACGTAGATGGAGGAAATGGTGGCTAGATATGGGATGGATTGAACCATTACCGAGTAAAAAACGCGGCTATTACCAGATCGCGGCTCTGGGACGGAAAGTGGTAAAAGATTGCTTAGAAAAAGCGCAATCTGCTATAATGAATGGTGAATTATGGCTATCAATACCTCTCCACAACCCCAAGAAAGCAGGAGAACAGCTGATTAAATCTTTTGACTCCGAGCAACTAAGAGAACTTCACAAGCTAATTGGAGAATCACTAAACCAGGAGTCAAAAAGCTAGACTGATTGCTGAGGGTAAGAACATGTCTGTGGTAATTGCCGATTGGCGATCGCCCCAGACATAACCTAGTCCATCAGCAGTGGTACAATTTTTTCGCTTTCGTGGTATACTAACTATACCGCTCGCGATCGTCCTAGATAAGGCAAAAAGAAACATGGTCAGATCCACATCATCTTCTCCAGAAACAGAGTCAATCAATGGGCAGCACTTCAAAATAACTCCGGATCAAGAAGCACAGCTAGACTGGCTGCGCAAGGAGATCGGGGCTGCCAACATAAAAGAAGTAATTGGACGCTCCATCAATGTGATGGTGGCTCTCAAGCGCCAGATGCATCCAGACTCTCAACTATTTCTGCACAGTCCGTCCGGACAAATGCGCTTGCTGATCCCAGAACTTGAACCCATACCAACTGAACAGTGGCAGTATCTAGTAGAGCGCCAGCACCCTTGGCGACGGCAACTCTACATCAAAGGGCAGAAACTGCGGGCATTTAGTGTCTGGCAGGATATGCTCGTCAACGACATGACTCCAGAAGAGGCAGCCGATAATTGGGATCTTCCCCTAGCAGCTATTCACGAAGTCATTCGTTATTGCGAGAGTCACCAAGAACTCCTGAAAATGGAAGCCGATGAAGAGCGTTACCGACTAGAAGAACAAGGAGTTTCCCTTGAGCCTAAGATTGTTAATTGATGAGGACTCCCAGGCAAAGCGCCTCGTTGAGTTGCTGCGGGATGCTGGCCACGATGTCATCACGGCAAGGGAAGCGGATCCCATGCCTGCCCAAAGCCAGACTCGTTGGTTCTCGACTATGCCAGACAGTCCGGACGTCTGGTACTAACTAAAAACTCCAATGACTTTAACATCCTTCACAGGGCAGACCCAAATCATCCAGGCATCCTGGTTGTCTACCAGTATCTTGACCGCTCAAAGAATATGAGCTATGGAACTATCGTTAAATGTATCGCCAATATGGAGGCATCTGGATATAACTTAACCAATCAATTTGTTTCCCTGAACTCCTAGAACTACTGATTAATTTTCAGATATTTATGGCAGTGCAATGGGAGCGCTCGCCCCATAATTTAATCCCTAAAAATCGGCTCTGGTTCCAGTTTTAACGCCGCTGACAGGGTGAGATGACCATCCCCGATCGCCATACAGATCCAGGGAAACATTCACCTCATTTACTTTGGGATAGCCATGTAAATACGGCATTGGGTATTGGCAGAATGTTTTTAGTCGGTTGAAAACCGACTTTAGCGGGGTAACGGGGCCCAGCAATGCAGTTACCGCAGAAAAAAAGGATGAATATCTTCCATTGGGCGACATTCAATTATAAAATAAGATCTCGATAGTTAGGAAATGTCCCCAGCTAGTGAAGCTATTCGTTTACCACACCCCAGAACAGACACCGACAGACAGCGTACCCGATTGCGCGATCGCAGTCGATGTCCTCCGCGCCACGACCACAATGGCAACGGCCTTGGACGCCGGTGCAGAAGCAGTCCAAGTCTTCAGCGACATTGACAAGCTGATGCAAGTCAGCGCCAAATGGCCCCCTGACAAGCGACTCCGGGCTGGCGAACGGGGCGGGGCCAAGGTGGAAGACTGCGACTTAGGTAACTCGCCTCTGGACTGCATTCCCGCAGTGGTCCAAGGACGCCGCTTGTTCATCAGCACTACCAACGGTACCCGTGCCTTACAGCGGATCCAAAAGGCGAAAGTGGTGTTAACTGCCGCCTTAATTAACCGTCAGGCAGTGGTACAATATCTCATGACTCATCAGCCAGAAACATTGTGGATTGTCGGATCCGGTTGGCAAGGCAGCTACTCCCTGGAAGATACAGTCTGTGCTGGCGCGATCGCCCAAAACCTGCTCGCAGAACTAACCTGGTCTGCGCCTATATCCGAGGTTAACGATGAAGTCCATGCCGCGATCGCCCTTTACCGCCAGTCGCAAGAGCAATTATTAGAGCTGATGCAACAAGCCAGTCACGGCAAACGCCTCATCGGTCTGAACTGCTACGAAGACCTGAAATATTGCGCCCAACTCGACATTCTCAACGTATTACCCATCCAGCGAGAACCCGGAGTTTTAGTCAAGCACAAATAAGATGAAAGCAATAGTCATGACCGCCCCTGGAGGTCCTGAAGTTCTCCAACTTCAGGACCTCCCAGACCCAAAAATTTCCCAGGACCGAGAAATCTTAGTCCGACTCAAAGCCGCAGGGGTCAACCCCATTGACACCAAACTGCGAACCAGAGGCACTTTATATCCCGATGCTGCTGGACCCGCAGTTCTGGGATGCGACGGTGCTGGTATCGTTGAAGCCGTCGGTGCAGCCGTACAAAATTACCAAGTCGGCGACGAAGTCTATTTCTGCAATGCTGGTCTGGGGGCACAGACTGGCAACTACGCCCAATTTGCCGTAGTAGACGAACGTTTTGTAGCCAAAAAACCAGCATCTCTCAGTTTTGCCCAAGCAGCAGCAGCACCCTTAGTCTTAATTACCGCTTGGGAATCACTGTACGATCGGGGGCGTCTGCAAGCAGGGCAAACCGCCTTAATTCATGCTGGTGCCGGTGGAGTCGGTCACGTAGCCGTGCAGTTGGCTAAATTACAAGGTGCTGAAGTTTATACCACAGTTGGTTCGGAAGCAAAAGCCGAATCTGTCCGGCGGCTGGGTGCTGACAAAGCCATACTTTACAAACAGACCGACTTCGTGTCCGCTGTTCTAGATTTGACTTCAGGAGAAGGAGTAGATCTCGCCTTCGACACCGTAGGAGGAGAAACCTTCGCCAAAACCTTCCCAGGGGTGAAAATTTATGGCGATTTGGTCACAATTCTTTCTCCAGATCCAGCTACAAATTGGAAAATAGCCAGAAACCGCAACCTGAGAATTAGTCTAGAACTGATGCTGACGCCAATGGTAGAAGGATTAGTGGAAGCGCAGCAAGACCAAGCAAAGATTCTACAACAATCTGCCCGTCTTATAGACGAAGGTCAGTTGCAGATTCAGCTATGTGAAACTTTCCCCCTAGCAGAAGCAGCAGCAGCCCATCGCTTGCTAGGATCTGGAACGATGACAGGTGGTAAAATTGCCTTACTAATTGATTGAGGGGGTCTTATAGGTTAATAAATCAGTGATGGCAGACATCTTGGTAACAACTTATCTGGAAATGCGCGATCGCACTTCATTCCGGCCAGCTTACAGCTTGTTCGCTATTTAATTAGTACAATAACAGCATTTAGTAAACCAGTTCTTAAACGTATTTGTTCCCATC
>JACOMV010000324.1 GCA_014324065.1 Hormoscilla sp. SP12CHS1
GCTGAATTGGGTCTGCATTGAGTATAGCTCTAGTTTAGCACAAAAATGTTCTACTTGTTTCCTGAACAAGCTGTAACTCATATGTGGTCTGCTGTGTCAGATTTATACCATTTAATTTCGGTGCCGCTGATACCTGCCACTTTGCCCCTATCCCCACTGCTTCTGCTGGCACCGGGGAAGCTATCTGATCGAATGATTTCAACATGCGGGCAAATAGCTGTTCGGTGTTCGGGTTGAATCCTTCTGGCAAGTTAAGTTTTGTTGATTTCACTTGTCCTCGGTTATCGACGATCGAACTGCCGCTAATGCCAACTAACTTTTTTATTATTCCCGCGATCGCGTCTGGCGGCACTGTCGGATCTGGCTTTATCTGGGCATCTGTGTAAGTGAACTCGGAGTGAATATCTCCGTTGGCATCCACCTGAGTGATTACCATTTCCGCCTGCATCACTATTTCTGGCATCTTGACTTGACGCCAAGGCTGACCTTCTGCTAAGGTTACCACGTCCATCTTCATGGTCATGGTCATGGTTTGCTTGGCATTTGCTGTCGGTTGGAAACGCAGTTTTTGCCTGGGTTTGGCTCCCCTGTCCAGCAGTTTTACTTGGGGGCCTGGGTTACTGGCTATGGCAGTCTCCTCGAAGGATAACTGCTTTGAACCGATGGCCTCGGAAGCTCCTACTGTCCGATGCTGAGGCTGTCCGATGCTCAGCCCGATCGCCAATACAGCCGAACTGAGAAATAATATTTTTTTCATTGTGCTATTTCCTTCCTTGACCAGACTGTTTCCATCTTAAAACCAGCGATTCGGTTTTGTCAACAAATTGCTGAAATCAGTAATTTCCTCATATTTCCTCACTTCATGGCACTCGAATTAAGTGCTGACCGGTCAATGCAACTAACCGCTGTCTTTGCAGGCTCAACAGTAAGTGGCCGGCCGATACTGGACAGTGTCAGCGATATTACCAGTCATCATTCGGATAAGGGAGCTAATCTACGCAACTTCCTTGCAATTAGGGTCAAACGGGGCACGCCAGCAACACCATACCGAAGTGGAGAGTGTGTTTTCCTCCTCTTCCACCAGACTACTTTTAGCATACAAGGGGCACGGCATCAGAGATATTTGGTTCAAATTGCGAATTTGACTTTCGCCGTGCCCCGACCCCATGCGATCGCCCTCCTCACGGTAATTGATGCCCAACCCACATGCGATCGCCCTAACCGGGGCGGAGATAATCTTTTCGTTGTGCCCACCAATTGACTGATGCCGTGCCCCTACAAAACATTGACGATCGCGATATCGCCCGTCACCCATCGATGCCTAATTCCTGCAACGGCGATCGCCCCAATTTAATCTGATAATAGACATCTCCAAAAACACTGGGGTAGGTGGCATAAGGGTTTGAGAACCTTTTGGTGTCGTGTCTAATGAAGGGCCCAATGGGGACTCCAGGGTTCGTCGAAAGAATTATTGTTGAGTATGCCCGCCTCAGTCGTGGTATAATAGACACAATTAACCAAAATCTCAAACAGAGTCAGCAGAGTAAGCCCATGTTAGAACAAGTTCGTTATATCACCAACGAAGGAGGGCAACGAGTCGGCGTATTGTTGGACTGGGAAACTTACGATCGCCTGATTCATCCCTTGCTTTTGGATGGAGAATGTTTAGTTGGTTTAAGCAAACCCGAACTGGAAGCATTAGCGGAAAGTAAACTGGCACCAAGCGATCGCGATCGCTTGGATGATTTGCTGGGTCGAAATGCCGCGAAATATTCCTCAAAGGTAGCGTGATAGAAAGCATAAACCTTTTCATCGGGCGATTCTGCCGCCACCCCCACCTGATTCAGCCAACCTAACTGTAGCGCTACATGACACAAGGAACTCTCATCATCCCAATCCCCCAGTTTCTCGCAGACGAAACCTTCCCGCAACCGAAACCGCCCCCCACAAGAATCGATATCTGCTAGGGCCAACTCTCCCAAGGCCAGATTTAACTCCCGTTTCCTCTGCTTGCTAATCGGAAAACGGTGAGATTTCCAGTCGTAAAACCGATTTACAAATTGAGCGTATAACCCCGCCTGAGTTTCCGGCAAATCTTCCTCATGCAGCAGCCACGTGTAACACAATAGCGCCAAGCGCAAGGGATTTTTGACTAAATCGCGGATGCGCGACCTTTGGGCCTTATCTAACTCTGACTGCAAGCGTTTCCCCTTGTCTGCAAACCAATTATCGATAAACCGATGCACCTGTTGGGGATAGTCAAAATCCAACAGCCGAAAAGTTTCAAAATCCGACAGGGCGTTCCGATCCGCCTGCTAAACGTTCAAGCGACAAGTCAACACCACCCGCGCTTTACCTACCCATCCCACTAGCTGTTTGGCGATGCTACCCAATGTCTCCACACCGGATGTCGCCACCTCATCCACCCCATCCAACAGCAACCAGACTCGCCGTTCTTCAAATTGCCGCTGAAAATCCTGTCGGGCGCCATCCTCGGAAACCGCCTTCCGCAACCAAGGCCCTAATAAATAGGTATCAAAATCCTGCAAGCTACCCTCAGTCGTCAAATCTGCCAGAGAAACCCACAGGGGCAAACCCAACTTTTGCTCCTCTATCCAGTCGGCTATTTTCTGCAACAATGTAGTTTTCCCGGCACCCGGTTCGCCAATTAAAGCTATTCGCCGGCCCTGAGTTTTGCCTTGCTGGAGGATTTGCTGCAAGAATGCCGAATGCTGGAAGCGCTGTTTTTCCTCATACTCTGGTTCGTAGAGTTTGGAACCGCGATCTGGAGAAGATTCTTCCTCTTCCTTGCGTTTATCAGTTTTTTTCCCTTCCACCAATGCCAGGGGAACGTAGATTTGTTCTCGCTCTTTTTTCGCCTCCTCATCATGGAATAGGGAGTTCGTGGTGAGGCGGCGCTCCATCATTTCCCGGCAGATCTTTTGCCAGTCAATTTGTAGGGGTTGCTCGGGAGGAGTCTGGTTGGTGATGACGACCTTCATCTCTTGGATAGTACCTTGATTAACAACTCCCTTTTCTTGCAATTTTGCTTTATTTTTATTGTAGATGGGATATTTTTCTTTCATTCTTCTATCCTAGTATGGTGAGTCCGAGACAAATTATCTATAGATATCGGTTGAGTTTCGTCCCTCTACCCAATATACAATTTTTCTCTATTAAAAACTACCATTTTGTCGCTGAGCTGAATTACCCCCTGATTAATAATTACCTTTTCTTGTAACATCACATTATTTTTATTATAAATTGATGGCTGTTGAGACTGCAACGCCGCTTCAATTTTTTCGATAACCTCAGCAAACTTGGGATGAGGATTAGCCTTTCCTGCCGCTGCCAACTCCTCCATCCTGCGGGAAATTTCGGAATTCGCTTGAGCTGCTGAGGATATCTCCAAAACTGCTTCCCCGTAATCTAACGGTTGTTCCGGCGCTTGTTCGATCGCCATCACCGTATCTGGAGACTCTAGCTTGAGAGAATCCAAAAATTTCGCACCTTTATCCCAAACCGCTTCACCGACTTTTTCGCCTGTTTTTTCCAAAACTTTCGTACCAACTAGCGTACCTAATGCCACAGTCGCTGCTATTAAAGGGTCTATAATATTCCATCTCCTGAAAACTCTGTAGGGTGGGCACTGCCCACCTTACGCGACGATCCAATATACTCTATTATAGCATAGCTAATGCCAAACGGCAACCCCCAGAGCCAAATTAACCTAAATTTAACAAAACCGGTTCGTAGGTTTTGTTGACCTTAGGAAACCCAACCCGATCGAGGCCAACAGCAGATATCGGTTGGGTTCATGGCCCGCCGTGGGTTAAAACCCCGGCGTTACCAGGCGGGAGCCAGGTTTCGAGGCGCCAAGTGGGTTAAAACCCACTGGAAGCCTTGTCGCTGAAAGGATTTATCCTCGTTCGGTTGGGTTTATCCTCGTTCCTCGTTCCTAGGCGGAGCCTGGGAACGAGTTATAGAGGCTCCGCCTCTAGTTTACAATGGTGCAAGATCTCAGTTTTAACCGATTTTAGCTATTAGCAGGGGGTTTAAACCCCCTGGGGGCTGAATACAAGAGGATAGAAAATGAATAATCATCAATTTTATATCAAATTAGGAGAAGTTTGTTTGGAAAACTCGGCTCTCCCTCCATCAGATACCCTGGGAGAACTTTCAGATTTTGAATTGGGACTGCGCCGCTTCTGTTACGAACAGAACCGACTAGTCGCGATCGGGCCCTTCACAACCAGAGTATTTTTAGATCCGGACATATGCATGGTGCTGGAAGATAACTTCCCAGAACAAATTGCGCTGCTTTCGGAGGGGAAAAACATGCAGATGGAATTTGCTGAGAGTTGTTGGCAAATTCTCAAATTCCTACCTAGAGGTCAGAAAATATCTTGTCAGATCGGAGAGTTTGGCTACTCTTGGCAGTCAAAAACTGTGGAACTGGACAAAGATAAAGTTTTAGGAGTGCTAAGAGGTTTCTTAAATGAAGTCATGTAGATGGCCGTTGATAAAGGTTACATTACCCAGTCAGATAAAGAAGCATTTATCCGTCCTGCTTTTGTTACCCCGCTGGTAAGTCAGTTACCGGTTACTGCATCTGTAAATCTGTAACCCATGCCAGCAGAAAATAAAATGGCCCTGCTTTCTTCACGATTTGGCGAACGGGCTATGCACTTGGTCACGCGATCGAGGTATAAGATTATCGATCGACTCCCGAGGATGACTTAGCAGTTGTTGTCGGCGATCGCTAAAATAGCTGACTTCATAAGCAGGTTCCAGTTCTTGGCGCAAGATACAGCTTGTTCAGGAAACAAGTAGAACATTTTTGTGCTAAACTAGAGCTATACTCAATGCAGACCCAATTCAGC
>JACOMV010000325.1 GCA_014324065.1 Hormoscilla sp. SP12CHS1
ACGGTTAAGTCACTGGTCAGAATGTTCCCAACACGAGCAATGGAGGCGCTAGAACAGTTAATTGAACTTGCTCTGATGCCGATGGGAACAAATACGTTTAAGAACTGGTTTACTAAATGCTGTTATTGTACTAATTAAATAGCGAACAAGCTGTAAACAGATTTAAAATATTAATGAGGAGCGTTTGCACACGCAATAAATTCTTTCCCCCATCATGGAGCGCGGTACTATTTACTGGGGTGTAAATTATGTAAAAACACAAGATAGAGTAATGAGTATAATTTAGGGAAATTTTATCTCTGAGTAGCTTTATAGTGAGCAATAAGAGGAAAATTTTAGTAATAATATGTCAAGTATGTTTTTTTATTATTAGTTGGTATAAATTTTTGGGTATTTTAAGGGAACCAGTATTATATTTGTCTATATTTGTGATAGTGTAAGACTTGAGAAGACCAATGTCGCACTGTATATATTATATTTGTAGCGCGAAATGTACATGGACAAAATTAATTTCACACACTCTCTCGCGCTAGTCTCCATATCCGGAGCATGTCGCCCATGGTTATGTGCAATTATTTTTGTCTAACTACTTAACATGCTCCACCTTAAGTGCCAGTCAGCTGTACTTGCTACTGTTGTAATATCTGGGCATAAAGCTTTTCCAGCTGAGAGACATTGCGAGAGAGAGTATAGCGTTCCAGCACGCGGCGTCGGGCTTTTTGCCCCAATAGCATAGTCAACTCCGGGTGGTCGTGAAACAGAGGCAGAAGAGTTCGCAGCTCAGAAATAACGCGATTAGTATTTAAGATCACACCAGCGCCCCCCTCCAAGACTTCACCATCAGCACCAGCATCTGTAGCGATGCAGGCGACACCACAAGCCATTGCTTCCAGCAGAGATAGGGAAAGCCCTTCTACAAAAGAAGGCAAAATAAATACATCTGCACCCCGCAAGATATCTATCCGCCTTTGTTCGTCAGCAATGAAACCCAACCAGATAATCCCCAGTTCTGGGCCATAAGACATTTTTAAAGAAGCTGCCAATGGTCCATTCCCGATAATTAAGAGCTTGCAGTCATCTCCCAAATCCGATTGCTTCCAAGCCTTAAGTAAGGACTCTACATTCTTTTCTGTAGAGATTCTGCCCTGATAGACAAACAGACGGGAAGCAGCTATTGAATGCTTCACATCGGCAGGTCCGGGGGAGTATTTCTTTTCATCTACCCCATTAGGAATCACAGCTACCTTCTGGGCTGGGACACCCAGGCGCACCAAGAGAGTCCGCTGAATCTGAGAAAAGACAATTACACAATCGTAGTTCGCCAGACAGGGGGCATATAGCTGATAAGTCAGGTGTTGAGTGCCCGAACTCAAATTGCGCATTTTGTGGTCAAAGGGCGGGTGGAACGTCGCCACTAGGGGCAAAGAAAGCTCTTGACAGATTTCCGGTAGCAGGAAATCCAGAGGAGACAAAGTCAGGGAAGCATGTACTAAATCAGGCTGCAACTGCCAGAGCGCGCGGGCCAACACTTGGCTCGATTTGAGAGTAGGAATAGTGTAAATCGTGGATTTGTACAAACAGGGAAGAGAAACCTCCACCATCCAGTTTGGCCATCCGTGAACTTCCTTTTTCTCACGGTCGTCCCTACCGTTACCCTTGTATGAGGCAGTTTTTGGCAGCTGACTGGGCACCGTTCCGGAAAAATCGGCGCGAGCATAAGCATACCTGCTTGAGGTACTCCTACTAGGGGATTCTGACTGAGAAAAATGAAGAAAGCTCACCTGATATCCCCGGTCTAGCAACGCATTGGTTACCTCTCGCGAATAGGTAACATTGCCACAGAAAGGTGATTTTTTTCCAAGCCAAGCGATATGCATTCAGCTCTTGCCAGTTGCGCTAATTGCTAATACGTAGTGTGCGACGATAGGAGCGCTAGAAGCTAACTTAAACAGCGGACTCTGGAGTATTAACTCCTTTGGCAATATACCAGGTTGAGAGCCCTCCTGCGCAGCCAAAGACAAAAACACCACATTTAATCCCAACCAAGTTTCTGCCACGCCAGCCAGCGCTCAGGGCAGACTCAAGGCGATATTGACAGCATTATTCTGAAGTCCGAATACTTTCCCCCGCATAGCTTCAGGGGTTTGTGCCTGGATAGTGGTTTGCATCGGCACGCCCGCCATAACAGCAAAGACTCCCAAACAGGTAATTACAAGCAAGGCAGCCCACAGCTGTTGGGTACATAGAGAAAGGATAATTAAGGATGCTGCCATACCTACCGAACCAATCAGACTCAGCTGGGCTCTTAGCCCCATGCCCTGACCAAAATTACCGAGTATGGCCGCACCGATAGCGCTAAGCTGGGGGCGCAGCCATGCGAGATCCCGATCCCAGCAGATGCTAGCAAGAAGCCAAACTGTTCGGCTTTCATCTCCGGGATTACCTCTGCCATCCGCACGGCTAAAACTGCTAAGGCCGCAAACAGTTACAAGTTCTGTTAAATGGGGTATAAGTACATAGGCAAAATTATTTTTATATGAAATTATCACATAACAAGGGTTTGACGTAGAGTAAATATAAAAATAATTTTGCACAACTACTTATGAGCGGGCCAGATATCACTTAGCAGTAGATTACAGTAGGGAGCCGGTGCCCAGGCTGCAAGCAGAAGACGCTGCTTGGGCTGAGGCCCTGTTACGCGATCGGGGACTCCGGTAGTGCTACCTACCTATTACCATTACCAGATTCCACATATCTTTGCCACATTTGTTCGTAAGCATTCTCTATCTCGCGGGCAAACTGCTTGGCATTCCACAGGGGTGCTGTCTGTCGTGACTGGCGCAGTCGCCAGGATATTTGCTGTCGCAGCACTGGATCTTCCCCCAAGCGAACCCCCCACTCTACATACTCTTCATCTGTCCAAGCAATGCCCTCCGTGATGCCCGCATTCATCATCATAGTATAGCTGTTACGAGCCGCAAATTGTTCTCCCACTCGCGTCACCAAGGGTACGCACATCCATAGGGTTTCCAGCGTCGTCGTCGCTCCATTATAGGGATAAGTATCTAGCATTACATCCGCAATCCCTAGGTTAGCCCGGTGAGTTACTTCTGATGGCGCTATTGACAAAAAGCGCAGGCGATCGGGACTCACCCCCTCTTCTTCCGCCATCTGGATAAAAAAGCTTTTAATTGTATCTCGATCGCCAAAACCTTTAATCAAGAAATAGCTATTCGGCACCTCTTTAATAATCCTCAGTTGCAGTCGTGCTGTATCTGGATGACGCTTATACCCCCTCTGTGAACTAAAATACAACACAGCATCGCTCTCGACCTCCAACTGCTCGCGTCGCAGCGTTAGCACAGCCACCTCAAACCCATCTACCGCTATATAGGTTTTGGGCAGTCGCCAGATCGTTTCGCTATAGTAATCCTGAGCATCCTCGGGCAACACATAGGGATCTGCGATCGTGTAATCTACTGTTGGTATGCCCGCAGCATCCCAACCCAACCACGTCACTTGAACTGGAGCAGGTTTCATTGCCATCACCGCACAGGAAATGTCTAGAGTAAGGCTATTAAGATCGACCAAAATATCTATTTCATCCTCATAAATTTTTTCTGCTGCTTCCTCGCATGTCAGACCTAATTTGCGGGCATAACTCACGTGCTTGACGAACCACTCCTGCAACGGGTCTTCGATCGTCGATAGATAGTTTATAAAATAGCCATATATATCATATTTTTTGCGATCGTGATACTCAAATAGCCATCTAGCTAGCCAGCCAACCGAATGAGACTTTAAGCAATGAGATAAATACCCAATTATCAACGGTTTTGTAGTACCAGTTGTTAAGCTATATAAATATCTTTTGCAGTATCTATCCACTCTCTCTTGTTCGTGGAGTTCTACATAAGTTTGGCACAACTGTGCCACGTTATTATGAATCTGGTGATTATTTCTTGGATCGTCTCTAAAATAGGGGAAGAAATAGGTTGAAGTATAGAGGTGAAAACATATTGTTAAATCAGCAAGGTAAGTTTTTTCCTCGCACATGGAAATCACTAATGATAATTGTCGAGCGCAGACATCAACTGCCTCTAACCAACGTCCGCCAGCACCCATTAACCCCCGAATTAGTACATAGTTTGCATGCACTTTACCTGGTAATGTTTGCATGAGGGAATAGCCCTTTTTCGCCATTTCTATTCCCCGAGCGTACTGACCGGCATTCTGATAGTAATTCGATATATGCATCCATATATCTGGATGTTCGGGAGCTATTCTTAAACATAACTTGCCCAATATTATTGCCAAGTCAGGTCGATTCAGATTCTCAGAAATCCTTATGCAGCTCTCGATCAATATCCTAACTAAAGCTATAGGTTCGCGGATCTGAGGCAAGCAGGCTTCGAGAAACTCTATTAGTAGGGGATCCAGCGGGGCCTCCTCTAAAAAAACCTGCAACACTTCTAACAATAGATCGTACTTAACTTCTGCTTTTGGCTTTGACTTGAGCCTCTCTATTACTCCCCACTCGGTCAACTGTTCTTCAGTTAATATCTTCTGCTTAAGGGAAAGTTGCACGAGCCTTAAAATGTTATTTATGTCATTGGGGATAATTTCCCGTACATGTTGCCTGATTGCCCAGGCTACTTAATAATCTAATAAACTTTCCCGACGTTCTGCTTCTGTCTGCAAAACCTCAACTAATTCCCCTGTCCCATAGTCAATTTCTTCTCCCTCTGCCTCTCCTATGGCTAGCATCCAGGTAACTTGGGCGATAATCTCAAGCGGTCGGGATCGAGCTGAGAGTCGCCTCTCAACCCTCCCTTTCGGAACCGGACTTGCGACTTTCACCGCAGGAGGCTAC
>JACOMV010000326.1 GCA_014324065.1 Hormoscilla sp. SP12CHS1
AAGAGCAATTTTGCAGAAAGCTCATTTATTTCGCGCATTAAAATCATTCTTAATTTCTCCTAAAGGTTAGTCATATTATTTCAAAAGATCACCAGCAGAGCATGAAAAACGACTCCCCGTTAGTTTGACAAAAATCTGCTACATGTACGAGTAGCTATATCTAGGATAAAAAGTTTTGTTTTGTGCAATTAATTTTGTCCAACTACTTACCAAACTTCTCAAATGGTTGTTAAAGCCAACCGCAAGATTAATCGGAAGTCGGTTAGAAATATGTTGACTTGGGCTATGGGCAGATTTGCCTCTCATCTAGAGCAGGCAGCGTCTAGAAAAGGAGTGCTGGTCGTCCGCTGTAACGAGGCTTATACTAGCAAAAATTGTCCCAAATGTGGTCACGTACACAAGAAACTTGGTGGCTCCAAAATTCACAAATGCCCGGCTTGCGGTCATAAAGCACGCTCCGGGAACCCTCCGCTGCGAGAGATTGGGTAGGCGCTCTCAACATAATGTTGAGAGCGCCTGCTCGCTGTCGCCTTCGATGTTAGAGATGGTGTTATCATCATTTATGATGCCGATGTTTTACTTGCACAGGGCTAATATTAGCTTTGTTAGGGTTAAAGACAGCACATGAGCACCAAAATCTGTAATTGTTGTAAACATGCTATACGATCGCCCGGAAAATGAGCAAAGACTTAGATCTGATCAAAAGCCTTAGTCCCAGCGCAATGGATCAAATCATGCTGTATCTAGCATTCAGTGCGATGAGAACCAGTGGGCACCGGCACGGCGCCTTTCTGGATGCAGCGGCAACGGCAGCTAAATGCGCGATTTACACGACCTATATGGAGCAAGGTCGAAACCTGCGGATGACAGGACACCTGCACCATATAGAACCCAAGCGGGTTAAGGAGATCGTTAAAGAAATCGAGCTAGCAGTGACAGAGGGGAAACTGTTGAAGATGCTGGGGTCCACGGAACCTCACTATCTGATCCAACTGCCTTATGTTTGGCTGGAACAATATCCCTGGCAACCGGGAAAATCCCGCATTGCTGGCACCAGCCTGATGTCTGAAGAAAAGCGTCAACTGTCGGACAAACTGCCGCCAAATCTGCCGGATGCCCAGCTAATCAACTCTTTCCAGTTCATGGAGTTGATAGAATTTATCCATGGCCGCTCCCAGGAAGATTTGCCGCCAGAGCGGCGTATGCCTTTGAGCGAAGCCTTGGCAGAACATATCAAGCGTCGCCTGATCTATTCAGGCACGGTGACGCGGATAGATTCGCCTTGGGGAATGCCATTCTATGCTCTGACTCGTTCTACCTACACGCCAGTTGATGACGCCGAACGGATCTACGTCATGTTGGAAGATACGGCGCGGTACTTCCAGCTGATGCGAGATTGGGCTCAAAGACAGCAGAATGTGATGCGAGTGTTGGAAGCGTTGGATATCCCGCCCGAAGATCTAGACAGGGCTTTGACCGAATTGGACGAGGTGATCCGCGCCTGGGCTGATAGATATCACCGTGAAGGTGGTATGCCAATGCTTTTGCAGATGATTTTCGGTCCTAAACAAGAATAAAGGAGTATCCGCTGAGGGTAAGTACCGGTGGATGTCAGAACGTCCACCATAGTCCACCAGCAGCATGGGAAAAGGCGATAGCCCCTGGAACTGTATGTTCCAGGGGGCGATGGTCGGCTTAGAGAAATCGGGATGACAGGATTTGAACCTGCGACCCCCTCGTCCCGAACGAGGTGCGCTACCAAACTGCGCTACATCCCATAGTGGTCTAGTACTAATAATATATCATATCATATGCTCTGTCCGAGTGTGGAAAAAAAATCATTTTCCAGTCGCAGCCTAGGCTCGCAGACTTTGTGCTTGCTAGGATTAATACTATAGGATTTGGGGGTAAGATGGGCTGTGACTGTCAAGCCAGAATGGTTGCGCGTGAAAGCGCCTCAATGGGAGCGCATCGGCAAAGTTAAAGAAATTCTCAAGGATTTGGGGCTGAATACGGTATGTGAAGAGGCATCTTGCCCGAATATCGGTGAGTGCTTCCGGGCTGGGACAGCAACATTTTTAATTATGGGACCGGCATGTACCCGGGCCTGTCCCTACTGCGATATTGAATTCGAGAAAAAGCCGGGAGCCCTAGATCCGACGGAACCAGAGAGGGTCGCTACAGCAGTCAGCTGGCTAAAATTAAATCATGTAGTGATTACGTCGGTGAATCGGGATGATTTACCGGATGGCGGTGCGTCCCAATTTGTGCGCTGTATAGAAGCTGTTCGCGCCATCATGCCTCAAACAACCATCGAAGTGTTGATTCCAGACCTTTGCGGTAATTGGGAGGCGCTAGAGGTAATTTTGCAAGGGCAGCCAGAAGTGCTCAATCACAATATAGAAACAGTTCCTAGACTATATCGGCGGGTACGTCCGGAAGGTAATTATCAGCGAAGTCTGGAATTGCTGCGGCTCACGCATCAGTTAGCCCCTTGGGTCTACAGTAAGTCAGGCTTGATGGTGGGGTTAGGAGAAACCGCCGCCGAAATTCGGGAAGTAATGCAGGACTTGCGAGAGGCCCAGTGCGATATCTTGACTATTGGACAATATCTCCAGCCCAGCCAAAAGCATCTGAAAATCGAGGAGTTTGTTACGCCAGCGGAGTTTGACGCCTGGAGAGAACTAGGAGAATCCTGGGGATTCCTGCAAGTCATCTCCTCTCCCCTTACCCGCAGCTCCTATCATGCTGAACAAGTGAGAGCCTTAATGGAGCGTTACCCTCGGCGTCCTACGAAGAAGAGCGATCGCCGGTGTTAGGCCATGGCGGTCAGAATCCCTATTCCCTAGTCGTGGCCTATGGGACATGATTAAACTAAGCCAGTACGTCACCGTACCGAGGAGTCTTCAGAACCGGACTTGAGACTTTCACCTCAGGAGGGGACTCAGTAATGCCACCCTTGTCATGGGTACGGCTACTGGGCAGGCTTGGGCTGGCAGTCTTTAGATCATGGCATATCTCCACGTTATGCTGCTCTGTAAAGAAGAAGAAGCAACTTGTAGACTATCCTTTCTAGCTTCCGCCAGGGGATATCCTTCCATTCATTCATCGTTTTGACATCGTGCTTATGACGTATACATTGCTACTTACAACTTCACAATTGACATTACCGTGAGGACGTCAGCGTATACCGCCTATTACCGGTGGTCCTTTGCTTCTCCACTCAATCTCTCCCAAGTATGACCTGCCCTAATGTGAGGCAGATGTTGCGTCGATATCTCTTGTGTGCTGAGTCCCTTGGGACAAGAACTCTGGTAAAGATATCGAATTTGGTGGCTACTCTACCTATCGACCAGTGGTAGAGAGACATACCTGGGTTACTTCGTTCCTATAGATGATTGGTCGTAGCTTTAGATGGACTCTATGCCGGGTTTGTTGTCGGTGCTTATTGGTCGGTACTAGAGCCGCCAATGACCATTATCCTTCCCTTTTTAGGCCAGTGTATCAGCCTGGCTGCACTGGTTTATGGTTACGATACTTATGAGTCTTTGCTTTCGCTCATCATGACTACTTGCTCGACGTTAACCGGTTTAGGCTACCAATCGCCTTTTAACCCCGCTTTACGGCGCATCCTCGAGGAGAGCATTGATGCCATCGCTACCGTAGGGATTATGCTTTCAGTCCTGCACCTGGACGGGTGGGCTTTTACCACCATCATCTATAAGTTGTCTAGGCTGATGATGCCTAGCGTCTTCATTTGTAATGTGTCAAGTCATTTTGAATAAATAATCGCACGTAGAATACCATATCCTGGCACTAGACGCAGCTGGAGAGTCAATTGACTGATGGGAAGCTGATTGTGGTTATTGGGAAAATGATCGCGAACGGGGCACAAGGTGACGTAAATTAACCTAGTCTTTGACTAGCATCACTCTGGTTTAACTAACTACTCTCTATAGTCAGGGCAAGCGCAAGAAAAATTGTGCATGTGGTATGGATCCTCGATGTCTCGGGAGTAGTGCGAGTAGCGCTCTCCCGAGACATCGAAGAAAATTGCGAGTGGACTGTGCTATATTCGCCAAAATGCCGTTTTGGGATAAATTAGGCGATTTGGGCTAATTTGGGCGTTGAGGTTCTGTAGGTAGCAACTTAAATTAGTTATATAAGCGAGCCAATAACAAGATCGCCTTAGCTACGACAATGTTTAGTGATTGTACAAAAGCTGATTTAGCCTTCGGTGTCTCCTAGGTAGTGCTTAAGCGATGTCTTCTGGGTAGTGCAGCGATCCCAGAAGACATCGAGCTCCCAGGAGACACCCCATCTGGCAACCAGTTAAATAAAGAATGGGGAGTTCGCGAAAATTATGTAACTAGGATCGAAAACCTGGTTTCTCTCGATCTGAGCGAGGATTAATAAACATTTTTCCCCAAATAAACCCGCTTTCTTAACCTAATCAGGTCAGCAAAGTTGGCAAAATTATGACCCCAAGATAAACATTGTTACTCTGGTTTTGGAGTTGATAGTTTTTCCAAGAGATTTTAGCAGAGCTAGTCAACAGCTTCAGAGTAAGTAAAAAAACTATAAGCATCTGTAGCTAGTCTGTTAGGTGGTGGGAATCTGCCGCTAGACTACCTGGACAAACAACATTTACATTCGCCCTGTTTTTAAGAGAATGTCCCTCACCTTTTTGTTATCTGGAGCAGCTGAGAAAATGATCGCGCCGCCTAATCAACCCTACTTCGATGCCGAGGACGATGCTCGGCCTGCTGGAGGCTATCAGCTCGGCAAATACATCAACATTGTTACCGAGCCAACGCATAAACCGATAAGAGACAGCTGTACGAAAAGCCTCTAACGCTTC
>JACOMV010000327.1 GCA_014324065.1 Hormoscilla sp. SP12CHS1
AGGAGCCGGATGAGGTGAAAGTCTCACGTCCGGTTCTGAAGACGAGTCGGGGGGGTGACCCTCTGGCTTAGTTTAATAACCCACTGCCCCGGAATGGGACCCTTACGGACTGGCCACTAAATCTGCTGCTGATTTTACGCCCCTGGATGCCAACGGTAAGGTCGGTCTGCTGGATATTTCCGAAGATGTGACCATTTTTGCCCTCGACGGTCAACACCGACTGATAGGGGTTCAGGGTCTGATGGAGTTGATCCGAACTGGCAAACTCCAACGGTACAAAAAGGATAAAAAACCTCTAGACGCTTTCATTACCGTTGAGGATCTTAGACTTGAGTACTACATCGAACCTGCTTATTTGCAAAACTTGGCTAAGGAAAAAATTGGCATCGAGTTTATTTCCGCTGTGGTTACTGGGGAGTCTCGCGAAGAGGCGCGACGACGTGTTAGATCTATCTTTGTTCACGTTAACCTGATGGCGACTCCTTTAAGCAAAGGTCAGTTGGCACAACTGAATGAAGATAATGGTTTTGCTATTGTTGCTAGAAAAATTGCTGTCTCCCATCCTTTATTAAAAGATGTAGAGGACCGCAATCCTCGTGTCAACTGGGATAGTGCTACTGTTGCTGCTAAGTCCACCGTTTTGACTACGCTTCAGGCTCTTCAGGAAATGTGCGCTCGCTACTTGGGCCATAGATTTCCTCACTGGAAACCTTCCGAAAAGAAGGGTTTAATTCCCATGCGCCCGGAGGATGAGGAACTGGAACAAGGAATTTCAGAGTTTAAGCAGCTGTTCGACCATTTGGCAACTCTACCCAGCTATCGGAGACTGGAAGAGGGGACGGAAGCTCCGGAAATGCGGCGCTTCAGTTTTGAGAAGGATGGGGGCGAAGGGAATTTATTATTTCGTCCTGTGGGACAAATTGCCTTGACTCAGGCCCTAGGTATCTTAGTATTTAAGAAGGATTTTTCCTTAACAGCCATTTTCCAGAAACTGGGGCAATACGACGCTAATGGTGGATTCAGTGGTATGGATAAACCTGAATCTTTATGGTATGGGATTTTGTACGATCCTAATAAAAAGCGAGTCCTCGTGGCGGGGCGGGATCTGGCAGCGAAGTTAATTGTTTATATTGTAGCTGGTACTGACGATGATATGGAACGGGCGGAACTGCGACGTTTACTTGCTTTGTCGAGAACGATCGAAGATTGTTCTATGGGTTTTGATGGTAAATTTACTGAACCCAGAGAGGTGGGATTGCCACCCGTTATTAATTAAGTTGTTATTTAGGGCACCATCTCACCCTAATCGGTTAGTTATGAGTGCGATCGCCTTCTCCAGAAGTGATTACCCTAGTATGAGGCCGCAGAAAATTCGATTCCATACCATACGAACTGTCCGCAAACGCTAAAGCGTTTACTACGAACCGTCCGCAAACGCTTTAGCGTTTACTACGAACCAGCGATCGAGCCATGCATGGACCGGTAGCTAAAGGCGTCCTGCCGGTTCCAGCTCGATTTTTCGGGCCGTCCGCGGACCGATCGCTGGCTAGAATATTTGAAGATAAGGCGCAAGTTAGCTTACAATTAAGAGAATGTTAAGTTATCCGCGCCCAAAAAATAATTGAGTGTTACTTATGGCTGAAATTCAGTTTTCCAGAGGCATTACCGAAACAGATGTACCGAAAGTGGGTCTCACCCGCGCCAAGAGGGGCAACAGCGGTACGGCCAAGTTCATTTTTACAAAGCCCACGGTGTTTCAAGAGGGCAACACCCAAGAAGTTACTGGTATGTACATGATTGATGAAGAGGGCGAACTGGAGACTCGGAACGTGAACGCCAAGTTCGTTAATGGTCAGCCAGCAACAATAGAAGTATTATATCTGATGAACTCCCAGGCAGAATGGGACCGCTTTATGCGTTTCATGGAGCGCTATGCCGAGCAGCATGGCCTTGGCTTTAGTAAATCTAAATAGTCCTCATGAATTGCTTACTCTCGTTCCCAGGTTATACATGGGAACGAGTCAAACTGCGAAAGCGCTAAAGCGCTTACTAAGAACGAAAAATATGACCCTCTTACCTCACCCAGATCGCCCTGGAATGACGGTAAATTGTGCTGTGATTACCGTTAGCGATACCCGCACGCCCGAAACGGACCGCAGCGGTCAGCTAATTAAACAGTTACTCCAAGAAAAGGGGCATGCGATCGCGGCTTACAAGATATTAAAAGACGAACCCGCCCAAATTAAAGCCCTGCTGCCAGAATTATGTAGTCGCCCGGACCTAGATGCTCTCATATTAAATGGGGGCACAGGTATTGCCCCCAGGGATACTACCTATGATGCCATTCAAAGTTTACTAGAAAAACAATTGCCCGGCTTTGGTGAATTGTTTCGCGCCGTTAGCTTTCAAGAAATTGGTTCTCGGGCGATCGCCTCTCGCGCCTGTGCTGGAGTATATCAGTCCAAAATCATCTTCTCAATACCAGGTTCCACAGGTGCAGTCAAACTTGCCCTGGAACATCTAATTTTACCCGAAATCGTTCACCTCGTTTCAGTTATTAGTGACCCGTATCCCGATGCAAGCGCCGCGATACCCTAAAGGGTATTGCTACATCAACTAAGTCCGCCTACGCGGACTGGGTTTTTCTCCTCCCATACCCCCTCGCGCCGCGATACCCTTTAGGGTATCGCTACATCAACTAAGTCCGCCTGCGCGGACTGGGTTTTTTCTCCCCCCCCCTTTAGGGTGCGGCTACCCTTGATTTTTCTTCATCATTTATACTCTCATTAATTGCCAAAGGTTTGGGATAAATTTATACCTTAAAGTGGCGCTCGCCCTTGCATACTGAGGGTCTTGCTGAGTAGCGAGTAACTTGGGGTTTCTCAGCAAGCGCCGCAACTGCTTATCTGTCATTTTTATCTCGATATCGGGAGTAATGCCAGTTTGACTAATATCCGTTCCCTTTGGCGTGTAATAATGAGCTACAGTCACCGCTAACCCCGAGCCATCCGAGAGGGTATGCACCGCCTGCACTAAAGCTTTACCAAAAGTTTGAGTACCGATCACCTGAGCGCGTTTATGATCTTGCAAAGCCCCTGTTAAAATCTCACTAGAACTCGCCGAATTCCCATTGACAAGCACCGCCAAAGGTAGTTTAGTTAGAGCTTTGCCATTAGCTTGGAGAGCTTCGCGGTTTCCATCACGGTCTATAGTGCTGACAATAGCACCTTTATCCATCCACATGCGAGCAATTTCAATCGACGCCTGCAACAAACCACCGGGGTTCCCGCGCAGATCTAACACAAAACATCCACCTGTTGCTCTTGCAGATCCGAGATCGATCCCTCCATCTGTTCGGCGGCGTGGGAACTAAAATCAGACAAGCGGATATAATCAATGCGTAAATGTCCTTCTTCCTTCAGGGCATAATTTACCGCAGGGACTTCAATCTTTGCCCGGGTTACTTCTACTTCAAATATACCTCGACCCCGTCGTGACAGTTCTAGAGTCACCTCCGTCCCTACTTCCCCCCGGATCAGCTTAACCGCAGCTTTCAAGCTCATGTTTTTCGTTGATTTGCCGTAGATCGCCAATATTTGATCGCTCGCTTGGATCCCTGCTGCTAAAGCTGGAGAATTCTCATAGGGTTTGACCACAGTAATGCTTTTGGTTTCGCCATCGAACTCTAAACTCATTCCCACCCCAGAGAGTTCCCCCGAAGTTTGCTCGGTTAGTTTTTGGAATTGTTCGGGGTCCAAAAAGCGAGTGTAGGGGTCCTCTAACTTTCTTAATGCTATCCGGATCGCCGCATAAGCCTGTTTTTGGCTCGTATATTCTTTACTCAATAAACTGTGGCGCACCTCTTGCCAATCTACTTGATTAAATGTCGGATCTACATATTCCCGATTGACAATCTGCCAGGTCTCGTCTACAATTGTTTTGGGACTATCCTCTAGGACCGCCAGTCCCGACTTACTCCATGCTGGCAGCATCAATGATAAACTGGCCGTCGCCGCGATCGCTACACTTACTATTGCCCATTTCTCGATCCCTTTTTCATACTGATTCATCTTAGTTCCTACCCAGGTTTTTTTCTCGCGATTTCTCACAATAATTTGCAGCACTCAGACTCTGACGCTATGCTGACTGCCTAAACGCAACATTTCCTGCTCTCATAACTCTGGTTCTCTTCTCTATTATAGCTTTAGGAAAGCGAAGCCCTTGCCTTTGTTCCTATAATTTTTAGCTGCTTTTAATAACTTCCTCTCCTCATGGGAGCCTTAACATTAATTTACATAATTCGCATGGGAGACGATTGTGATCGCCACAAACAACACCCCAAATATCGAGGACGTCGCCAGTGGTTACGGGCCGCTGGGCTGGGGTTGACTCTGGTTGCCAGCATCATGCTACTGGGAAATGCGATCGCCCTTCTGCAAGCTGCCCATGCACCGGTAGATGCCTATCTCGTGCTTGGAGGTAGCAGAGATCGGGAAATATACGTAGCACAATTAGTCAAACAACAGCCTGACATTGAGATCTTAATTTCCCAAGGCTCTCCAGACCCCTGCATTGTCCTCATTTTTGAGCGGTATGGCGCACCAATATCAAGAGTTTGGCTGGAAAAATGCGCCCGATCGACCTTTGACAACTTCTACTTTAGTCTAGCAATTTTACAGCAATGGGGGGTACGCAAGGTGCAGGTAATTACCTCCCCCACCCATCTTCCTCGGGCGAAATGGCTGGGTCAAATCATCCTTGGCGCTCGCGGCATGTGGGTGGATACAGCTTGTTCAGGAAACAAGTAGAACATTTTTGTGCTAAACTAGAGCTATACTCAATGCAGACCCAATTCAGCTA
>JACOMV010000328.1 GCA_014324065.1 Hormoscilla sp. SP12CHS1
GCCTCCTGCGGTGAAAGTCGCAAGTCCGGTTCCGAAAGGGAGGGTTGAGAGGCGACTCTCAGCTCGACCCCGACCATTGTTATTGGTGAAGCAACAAAACGGTTATCAAAAGAATTCAGAAATAGTCATTCACATATCCCGTGGAAAGATATGGCTGGGATGAGAGACATTCTTGCCCATCAATACGATCGGGTAAATCTGAATACGTTATGGTATGTCATTCAATTCGACATTCCTGAACTTCTAGAACTCATAGAACCTCTATTGCCTGATTCAGATGAATCTTCATAGGAGAGCGATGGCATCTTATCATGAATTAGCGAACTGTAATATCCTGTCCCAGTCAAATAATATGCCTTATAGCGAATTCAAAACGATCGGGAAAGTCAAAGCTGATTTCAACCTCACAACTAGAGAAGGGGTGAGATTTCTCCCGGACCTAGACCCTCACGCCCCTTTCCGAGATGCTGACAGCTTTTCTGCGGCAGAGTTTGCCCTTAGCAGTAGTAACGGGCAGCGAAAAGGCGCGATACTGCTGCGCAGTCGCTGCGCGAACGGAAATGATTATTGCTCCAGTGCTGCTAGAAGTAAGAGAAATATTACAACAACAAATTAGCCTCTTTTCTGGGGAAGAATTTGAAGGGAGGGAAGGATTGGTACATCAACCTACAGTTGCTACACGACTATTGTCACGATTACAAGACTGCCAGAGATGGCTCACGTCCGGTTCTGAAGACGAGTCGGGGGGGTGACCCTCTGGCTTAGTTTAATATGGTGAAAGCCAGCCAAAAGGTGCAAAAGTACGCCAGTAAGATAGCAAACCTCAAAGCCTGGATGTACCAGGTGACCAGGAACCACTGCATCGATATCATCCGAAAACGCTCTAAGAAAGCCACTGCCATAGAAAGCATCGAATGGGTGGGGGATGGAGAGGATCTCGGTACGGTGACACCGACCAAAACTCCAGAGCAAGCCCTGGAGACAGACGAGGGATATACTAAGATACATGATGCGATCGCCTCCTTACCCGAAGGGCTGCGCGAGACGTATATATTGCACTTTTATGGAGAACTCACTTATACCGATATTGCCCAACAGCAAGGCTCTCCTATGACAACGCCTGCAAGCGGATCTCAAGGGCGCGAAAAATCCTCAGAACAAAGTTAAGCGGCTATTTTCTCGGGGAAGAGGAGGAAGCCGGTCGCTCAGCGTCGGCACGCAAGTTATCGCCAACCCCACCCTCCCAAGGGAAAAGCAGTTTCGACAGCCAGGAGATGACCGGTGTGAGTCTCAGACTTCCACCCCTAAGGAAGCTAATGAGTGCGTCCAGGTGGTTGTCGGAGTTGAACCGGTCAAAGGTGAGATCAAGTCATTGGAAATAAAAAGGGAGAAAATCTCAGAACAAGCTAATGAAAGTGGCATTCAACCGGTGGACAAGGGCGGGGCAGTGACGGCGCTAGCAACGACTTCAGCAGAAAAAGAAACTACGATAGTTTCAGCTGACGAACCGATCTCCCCCAAAATCAAACCCTCTGGCCACGGGCTCGATCGACGTCAAGTCCTGGTGCAAATGAACTTCTAACTCCTCATCTCAATCATGAAATTCTGGGGTAAAAACCCCCGCCTGCTTACTTTCGCTGATAAATATTGAGAAAGCTTGCCTTATTTCCATCAAATCTTGCCAAGACAGTTGACAAAAGTCACCATCTGGAATAAAAGTAACTTGCCAATCTCCCGCAACTTGGCGAAGAACAGCAATTAGCCGATCGGCAAGCCATACTTCTTGAACAAGATCGAAATCTAGTTCTGGGTCATTTGTTACCACAAACTCTAATCTAGTTTCCTTATGTTTACTAGCTGCTTTATCATTCACAGCTAATTGGATATCACTCAGCATTTTCCTAATTACTCCTATAAATTTATGGTGAGAGAAAACTGATAAATTCATTCCCGTTTGCTGACCATCTAGCCCCTCGTCCATCTGGGAGCTTGCCTTCAATGATTTTTTTCTTCAACATAGCGTGATGCCTCTGAGACCACTCAGTATCTGATGAATTAATAATTTCCTCAAGAATACCCTGACCTGTTTGATTTTTCATCTGAACATCTCCCTGTAAACTGCCCCAAATTTGAGGAGCGCGTTGTGCGTGTTTCTCAAAAGCCCGTCCAGCTTTCGTTAAGCCGCCTTTATCAGGTGCAAGTCCAGCCTGTGACATGGCGCTAATTAGATTGGGATCGGGGAAGTTGCTCATAATCACTACAATACTATTGTACTGTGAATTCAAGTTAATGCCAACTACTGGTCGCAGAAGGTGGGCAATGCTGGCAATGCCCACCCTACAATTATTAGCGCGGTCCCATGCCTACAGTCCCAGCATAGACTGCCAGATCGCCCAGTTCATCTTCAATCCGCAACAGGCGATTATATTTGGCAATTCGTTCGGTGCGGCACAGAGAACCTGTCTTAATTTGACCCGCACGAGTTGCTACCGCTAAATCCGCGATCGTGGTATCTTCCGTTTCCCCAGAACGATGGCTAATTACAGAACGCAAACCATTGCGAGTAGCTAGTCCTACAGTTTCCAGGGTTTCCGTCATCGAACCAATTTGATTCAGCTTAATCAAAATGGCATTGGCAGCTTTTAAGTCTATACCCTTCTGTAAACGGGTGGGGTTAGTCACGAACAAGTCATCTCCCACCAACTGGATGCGACTGCCCAACTTTTCCGTCAACAACTGCCAACTGTCCCAGTCTTCTTCGTGCAGACCATCTTCAATGGAAACAATGGGATATTGGTCAACCAACTGACCCATATAATCGATAAACTCCTGGGGCGAGTGGGGGTTGCCATCATAGACATACTGACCGTCCTGATAAAACTCGCTAGCTGCCACATCCAGGGCCAGGGCCACCTGTTCCCCCGGTTTATAACCCGCCTTTTCTATCGCAGCTACCAGTAAATCTAGGGCCTCTTGATTTGACCCCAGGTTGGGAGCAAAACCCCCTTCATCTCCAACCCCAGTAAGCAAACCTTTACCATCCAATACCTTGCTGAGACAGGCAAAAATTTCCGCACCCCAGCGCAATGCCCCGGCAAAAGTGGGCGCACCCACTGGCACGATCATGAATTCCTGAAAATCCACATTATTGGCAGCATGGGCCCCCCCGTTGATCAGGTTCATCAAGGGCACTGGCAGCAGGTTGGCCAAGGGACCGCCCAGATAGCGATATAAGGGGATGCCCAGGGCGTCAGCACCAGCTTTGGCCGTGGCGAGAGAGACCGCCAGGATCGCATTCGCCCCCAGGTTGGCCTTATTGGCAGAACCATCCCGATCGATCATATACTGATCGACCAAAGCTTGGTTGAGGGCATCTATGTGCAACAGTTTGGGAGCGATTTTCTCCTTAATATTCCGCACAGCCTCCAGCACCCCTTTACCACCGTACCGGTTACGGGTTCCATCCCGCAGTTCGTGGGCTTCAAAAGTGCCAGTGGAGGCCCCGCTGGGAACCTGGGCAACTCCCAGGGCCCCGTTAACGAGCAAAACTTCTGCTTCCACCGTCGGGCGTCCGCGAGAGTCCAGAATCTCCCGGGCGCGAATCTCTTCAATTGCCGTATCTGGCGTAAATACCATTGATCTTATCCTCATCAGACCGACTGTGCAACATTTAACCTTTCTATTTCTGCTCAATACCGAGCAAAGCTAGACTAGGTACAGCATCACCTGTAACGGTGAAGGCAGTTGCCTGCAAAGCACGAATCATGATGTTTCGTGCGCCATTGGCATCCCGAGAGGCCTGATAACCGCACTCAGGACACTTGAATACCTTAGACCCACCCAGGCGATTGTGGATGTGACCGCAGTGGGGGCAGGTTTTGGAGGTGTAAGACTCGTTGCATCGCACTACCAGCACTCTATGACGCATCGCCATCTGATTGAGATGCATAGCAAACCGGTAGTGGGCCCAGGTGAGAAGGTTCCGAGCCGTTTTTGCTTCGCAGAGAAACAATGGAGGATGGACAAGATATCTTCAACGAGTTCCTGTTCTGGAGAGAGGTTGCGTTCATTGAGAACCACGAGTTCTGTTCCTGCTTGCTGGCAAAACCACTCAACCAGTGGGAATCCGAATCGAACGATGCGATCGGGATAGGCGCAGACAAGGCGTCCGATATCGCCCTTGTAAACTCGCTCCAAAATGGAGATAAATTTTCTCCGCTTAAAGTTGAGCCCGGATCCAACCTCTCGAATAAGTTCGCCTGCTGGGTAGACTGAGCTCAAAAATTCAGCTTGTCGTTCAAGGTCATCTCGTTAGGAATGGGTAGAGACCCTTGCATAGAGAGAATAGTAGGTTTGGTGTCCTTTTCGTAGTCAAGGACGCCGAATCTTCGTGTCCCTCCTGGTGTTCTGATTGATTTGATTTTCCCGTCCTTGTCCCACCGCCTAAGGGTCATGATAGAGACCCCGAGATCCTCGGAGGCTTCTTTTGGAGTAACATGTGTTGTCATCTCTCTCCCTTGCTTTATTTATATCGCCATCATAGCATGGTTTACAGAGATATGATAAGATATGGCAAGGTTTTTATGGCTCTATTGCTACGTCCAGCTCGAGCAACTTAGGGCTGAAGTTTGGAAATTATTTGGGATTGACCATGCGACTATTACATACGATGCTGCGGGTGGGCAACTTGGAAGAGTCCCTCCAGTTCTACTGCGAGGTGCTGGGGATGAAGCTGCTACGCGAGAAGGACTATCCCGGTGGCAAGTTTACTCTGGCCTTTGTTGGCTATGGCGACGAGTCCGACCATACGGTGCTGGAGCTAACCTATAACTGGGATACCGATAAGTATGACCTGGGGGATGGCTACGGTCATATCGCCATTGGCGTGGATGATATTTATGGTACTTGCGAGACGATCAAAGCCCGTGGTGGTAAGGTAGTGCGGGAACCGGGTCCGATGAAGCATGGTTCGACGGTGATTGCCTTCGTCCAAGACCCGAATGGATATAAGATCGAACTCATTCAGTTGGGTACTCAAGGTTCATCTCAGCAGCAAGCAACACCAGCAATGGCTTCTAGCTGAAGTACCCCCATTCCCAGGCGATCGCCTGGGGAGCATCTCATTAACGCGGCGGCTAGGGGGTAGAATGCATGAGGGTAAGTATTCGTGCAAAATTATTTTTATATCGAATCGGACTGCTAGTAGGCGGCTATCTCATATAAAATTAATTTTGCCTAATTACTTAATAGCATGGAGCAGAGTCTATTATTAAATATGAGAGGCCCCCAAAAAAGATAAAAATTTAATGTATTGCGGGTGCAGTTTGATGTATAATCAGCAAAGAAGGCAAAGGGAGGAGGGGTTTGGTAATGAGTATTTTTGCTTAGTTGATGAACTGACGATGGTGTTAGACGGTGTTAGACTGAGATCTTGTTCAGGAAACAAGTAGAACATTTTGTGCTAAACTAGAGCTATACTCAATGCAGACCAAATTCAGCTATGGGACGTTACTCTCTGGACCTTAGACAAAAA
>JACOMV010000329.1 GCA_014324065.1 Hormoscilla sp. SP12CHS1
TGCTGATGGGAACAAATACGTTTAAGAACTGGTTTACTAAATGCTGTTATTGTACTAATTAAATAGCGAACAATCTGTATGTGAGAATGTGAGGTGGAGCTTGAAATTCATATCTGACAAGGGTTTTATTTTTGGAGATGTCTAAAGGCGTGTCAATTTGCTCTACCGCATCTAGTCATTTTACCCGATACTTACGGCTCTAACCACATTGTTTTTAATTTGTCAATGACGATCGTCATAGTATTTTTAAGTAAGTATTACCAAGTGGACCTGCGCTCCATCACTCACAAATAGCCAAAATTCACTGATACTAGAATCATGCAGTTTTTTTATAAAGAGGGTGGTTGATGAAAATGCTTGCTCAAATTGATGCACCGAAAATTGATGTCGAAAAGCTAATTGAGCGCATATTTAAGTTTCGCATGATTACTCGCATTGACCAAGAGTTATTGATGTCCAATATGTTGGCTAAGGATGCTCTTAGCGACAGGGAATATCGGCTTGTTAATCGCGTGTTTGATGCTCTGCAACAGGGTCGGCTTAATGTGGTAGATTAAAAACAAAGTGTTATGGACTATTTAGACGATCGCACTAACTCTCCCCATGTGCGATCGCAGTTTTCTTTAAAAGAAAATTGTGAATGGCAAATGGGAAAATAATCAACAATTCTCAATTTCCAAGTCCCAATTCTCATCTCGCAGCAACCAAAAACCACTGTAAGTCATCCCGGAATTATCTGGTTGCACTAGCAAAAAGTGCAATCCTCGACTCAATTGTAGACGCTGTTGGAACCCTTTACCCGCTGCTGCTACTTCTGCATCCTCAAAGGTAACCATTACCCACCGATCGACTAACCCCGCTTCTAATATTAACCCATCAGGGGCTCCAGGAATATAATTCAGCGCTACAGGTCGGACATTTTTTATCCAACGGGCTAATTTCATTGACTGACGCCCTCCATCTATTATTACTCCTGGTACCGCAATTGTCGATGGCAAGCCTAAACTGAGTGGGTGCAGAAATTCGGGCATCTCTAGTATGGGAATGGGACGTGAAGCAAAGGCATCTACTAAGTCTCCTGCTGGTAGGGTAGCAAATCGCCAGGCTTCCCCCCAAAGTTTTTCTGGCAAGGGCAATGGTGGCGGTTTATCTATTGCTAAAGGATTATATCCCGGTTCGAGAGACGATCGGGCTTGCAACCATTGCTTTAAGGCGGTAGTGCGTCGAGTCGCTTCTACCTTTATTCCCAACTGCTGTCCCGCTGTTGCCAACAAATTCAGAGTCTGAGGACGGAACACCTGGATTATATCTGGCAACCCGGTTTTTTGCAACTGTTCTATTAGCCAGTTCGCGCTTACTTCTGATTGCGGACAGGTCGCTTCATAGGTGAAACTTAACGTGCGATCGCACATCAGTAACTGCCACAGGGGTTGGGCCGCTGCATCCTGCTTTGGGACTCGATAAAAATCTGTCTGCCAGACGATCATTGCTTTAATTTTCACTCAGATGGGTTCATTACTTCGCTGTCAGACCGCAGTTAAAACCCTGCGTTCCCAGGCGGGAGCCAGGGAACGAGAGTCGGTTTTAACTGAGATCTTGCACCATTCTCGATAAGCCTCATGGCCCGCCGTGGGTTCAAACCCACGCGCGTTACCAGGCGGGAGCCAGGTAACGAGGCTAAAGCCCGCCGTGGGTTAAAACCCACGCGCGTTACCAGGCGGGAGCCAGGTAACGAGGCATTGTCGAGAAAGTGTTTTATCCTCGTTCCTTGGCTGTAGCACGGTGCCATAATGGAATATAATCTCCATGCTAGAGGTGGTGTACTGGTTCACAGGAGGATATTTTTATCTTTTGGTTCCGCCTGGTTAAATTGGGGAGGGGAAAAAGGTGACATCGCTTAATTATCAATTTCACTCTGTTGTAGTCTGTAGTATAGTATCTATCCGAACTTCCGCAATTCCCTAAGAGTTTGGATCGCCAAGGCAGGTGAAGATTTAATAGTCCGTTAGGTATAGGTATAACTTGACTGAACTAGGGAGCTAATCTGATGTTATCTATTGATTTTGATAGTTATCTCAAGTCGATTCAAAAAAATCTAGAAAAAGGAAGCGAACGCACCCACTATCCGGCGTTAAAGGATTTGCTGGACGCGGGGGCGTCGGGGATTAATGCAGCGATCGAGGAAAAGGGCAATAAGGCAGGGATTCTCGATTTTACAGTGAAGCGGAGGGAGTTGCTGGTGGGTTATGTGGAGGCGAAGGATGTGGGATTGGATTTGGATGTGGTGGAGAAGACGGAACAGCTTAAACGCTATCGGGAGGCTTTCTCTAATTTGGTTTTGACTAATTATTTGGAGTTTCGCTGGTATGTGGATGGTAAGTGCAGACTTAAGGAGGTTTTGGCCGATCGCCACGGGAATAAGTTAGAACTCTTAGATGTAGATAAGGTTGCGGCGCTGTTAGAGCAGTTTCTCAATTTCACGGGGGAGGTGGTGAGAAACCCCGAGGAGTTGGCGTGGCAGATGGCGAGGTTAACAAAAGCGATCCGGTTGGCAACGGTGACAGCCTTGGAAGAGGAGTCCGATTTTTCCGGAACGGTGGATGGGGAGTTGCGTCAACTCAAGCAGGGGTTTTAGCGAGGTGTTGCTGCCGGATATCGCCGATGGGGAGTTTGCGGATATGTACGCTCAGACTATTTCTTATGGGTTGTTTGCGGCGAGGGTGGGTCACGCGCAAGCTGCGGGGGGCGATCGCTTTACTCGGCGGACGGCGGGGACTTATATTCCGGCGACTAATCCTTTTTTGCGGCGGTTGTTTAATACGATTGTGGAAACTGACGCGATTAGTCAAATTGATTGGGCGGTTGATGACTTGGTGCAGTTGCTTTCCCAGGTGGATATGGGGGGCATCTTGGAGAACTTTGGACAGCGGACTCGCCAGGAAGATCCGGTAGTGCATTTTTACGAGACGTTTTTGGGGGCTTATAATGCGGCTTTGCGCAAGAGTCGGGGGGTTTATTATACGCCGGAACCGGTGGTGTCCTTTATCGTGCGATCGGTGGATACTATTTTAAGGGAGCGTTTCGACCTGCCGTTGGGTTTGGCGGATAATGCTAAGGACTCTACTACCCAAAAGCCAAGGGTACAAATTCTGGATCCGGCTACGGGAACGGGGACTTTTCTTTATGAAGTGGTTAAGCAGATTTATGGTAATTTGGAAAAGATGGGTTTGGCGAATCAGTGGGATAGTTATGTCGAGGAGCATTTGTTGGGGCGGTTGTTTGGTTTTGAGTTGTTGATGGCTTCTTATGCGATCGCTCATTTGAAATTAGGTCTCCAGTTGCAGGAGTTGGGCTATCGGTTTAAGGGGAAGCAGCGGTTGGGAGTTTATCTGACTAATACTCTGGATGAGGCGATGAAAAAGTCGGAGGTTTTGTTCGGTCAGTTTGTGGCCCAGGAGGCTAACGAGGCGGCGGCAATAAAACGTGATGTGCCAGTGATGGTGGTTTTGGGTAATCCTCCTTATTCCGGGCATTCGGCAAATAAGAGCGAGTGGATTGAAAATTTAGTGAAAGATTATTATTTTGTCGATGGAAAAGCTCCGAATCGCGCCCCATTTACATTTACTTACTAGGCCGCCACCATCTTAGGCAAGCCTGACAGCCTCATAACCCTGTTCATTTTTGTCCTGTTCGCGTCCGTTTCAAACATCATCATAGATGATAGATGCACTTTCCTGATTTTGATAGTTGTCAGTTGTCAATTGTCAAGGTTTTCATTTTTTATTTGTACCAGACACGGGACCGTAAAATGGCAAAAGTTGTCAAACAAACATCTATTACTTTGACATATAATATAATTTTCACCCTACTAGCTTGAGAAACGCTATAGTATAGATGATTAAATCTGCATGTTGGAGTCAGAACTAGACTTAGGGTTGATAGCATTAAAGGAGAACGCCAATGGAGTTGAACAAAAGAAGCAAAGTCGTAACCCAGGGAGTGCAGCGCTCGCCCAACAGGGCCATGCTACGGGCAGTAGGGTTTGGGGATGACGATTTCACGAAGCCGATCGTGGGCATTGCCAATGGTTATAGCACAATAACGCCTTGCAATATGGGGCTCAACGATCTGGCAGTCCGGGCGGAAGCGGGTGCGCGAGCTGCCAGTGCTATGCCGCAGATGTTCGGTACGATCACGGTCAGCGACGGGATCTCGATGGGGACTGAGGGGATGAAATATTCCCTGGTGTCCCGGGAGGTGATCGCAGATGCCATTGAAACGGCCTGCAATGGCCAGAGTATGGATGGGGTACTGGCGATCGGGGGTTGCGATAAGAATATGCCGGGGGCGATGATGGCGATCGCCAGGATGAACATACCGGGGATATTCGTTTACGGCGGTACGATCAAACCGGGAAATTACGAAGGACGGGACTTGACTGTTGTCAGCGCCTTTGAAGCAGTCGGAGCATACAGCGGTGGTAAGATAGATCTGGCGGAACTGACGAGAGTGGAACAGAATGCCTGTCCCGGTGCCGGGGCCTGTGGGGGCATGTTTACAGCTAATACCATGTCTTCGGCCTTTGAAGCAATGGGTATGAGTTTGCCCTATTCCTCGACAATGTCCGCTGAGGATGCGGAAAAAGCTGATAGTACGGAAAAATCGGCTTTTGCCCTGGTCGAAGCAATTCGCAATCAGATTCTACCAAGTCGTGCGATTCGTTTAGGTATAAACTGACATCAGTGAAAGCCTAGTTGGTTTCATTAGCCAATAAACTCGGTAATCATGGGGGTTCAAATCCCCCCCTCCAGGTACGGGA
>JACOMV010000330.1 GCA_014324065.1 Hormoscilla sp. SP12CHS1
TCCTCAGGCAGCGTTGCGCTTATCTCAACTTAGACTTTGCCTGAGTAAAACTACTTACTGCAAAAGTGAGATGCTCCCCTCGTTCCCTGCGAGACACAGGGAACAAAACATCCCTTCGAGGCGGATGCCTCCAGAGAATATTCGCTGGTTATAGGCAATTTGTAGTCCTCATATCTGTAAGCCACCAAAATTAAAGTTCCTCATCAACAAGCCGCAAAACGCTGTTATATAGAGGTTCAGCAACCCAGAACCCAGCTTGGTCGATCAAAGCATCTAACAATGGCTTAACCTGAGCAATCAAACCTTGACTTTTTGCTTCCACCAAGATCCCCAATATTCCCGTGTATCGAAGATTAAGTCTAGCTACCACAAGCCGACCGCGACGTTCATCAATCAACAGTTGCTCTGCTTGAATCTCAATTGCTAGAGCGATCGCTTCAGCTTCTCCAATATCTAGTTCATCGCTGAGTGAATCAACTAAGGTACGATTGGTAACAGCACGAGTTTCAATCCAATCAAGCGTTTGTACTTCAGTCGAGCCAGCAACAGGAAAACTGGGCTCGGTTAGTTCTCTATAAACAGCATCAGGAATGAAAACAGTTCCGTAAAGTTGTTGCAAAAGATCGAGTCGGTTGATTGCTGCAAGATTATTGATTGGTGATGTATCACTGATAACGATCATAGTCTGCCCATCTCCCGCAGGTTTTTAATATCCTGTTCAAAATCTTCCACACCATAATGTACTGGAATGCGACGACTTGCGAGTAAATGTTGAAAAGCAATGCGAGGCATATTTGCAAAGCGACTTGCTTGAGCAAGAGTGAATTTTTCTTTCTGGAAAAGCATGATAGCGATTTCCTGATGCATTTCAGCTTCAGTCATGCGAATTTTGGTTAAAATTTCGTCAGTGATAACAACGCTCATGGCTACATCTTTTCTACTATTCTTATTATCTTATTATAGCAAGTCGTGCAGCATTTCTCAAAGTTGATGTGCAACTAAAACTGTTCTTAATATTTGGCGAGCGCATCCCTTGCGCCGTTTACTACTCAGTTGAGGCGGGTTTGACATCACCGATATAAATAAATCCCGATCGCGTTCGGACAAAACTAGCCTTTCATGAGAGTCGATTTCCTGTTGATCCAGGGTGCGATCGCTACCCGAGACTACTTTAATACTTGCAGCTTCTGACATACTGAATTTTCAATTTGGTAGCATGTTTACAGCAGAAATTTTTACACAACAGGTAGCGGATGACAGTAGGCGCGGCCCACCCTACCTTCTGACATATTTTATTGTAAATATTGTTGCATGTTTACAGTAAAGGAGGGTGGGCACCGCCCACCCTACGTTCGCGGCAAGTCGCCGAATAGACGCATAAACTTGCGATCGATATAATCTTTCCAAACCCACAGCAGTTTCGAGGGACCGCAACCCCAGTTCCCCCGAGAGGCGATCGCCCGTCCATCACCCGTGCCAATCAAACCCAAAATATCCTGCTGAGGTCGATAGGGTTTGAGGGATTTTCCCAGCAACATTTGCTGCAAATTCTCAAACAATTGTTTTCCCTGACGGACTGCAAATACTCCCGCTTTCGGACGCTGATAATTCTTCATCGTGGCAATGTCCCCAGCGGCAAATACCTGCCTATGGGAGACCGATTGCAGGGTATCTTCTACGAGGAGAAAACCTTTCGAGTCCGTTGTCAACCCCGATTCCCCCAACCAACTGGGTGCTGATGCTTGCGTTACCCAAAAAATGCGATCGCACTCAACGGTCAAACCCGACTCGCACCGCACCCCTCCAGACTTGACTTCGCAAACATTTTCCTGTAAGTGCAGTTGGATACCGCGCTGGAGCAGAATTTTCTCCAGGCGTTGGCGTACCCAGAGATTGTGAGAATTCATCAATTCCCTGCTGCGATGGAATAAATGAATCTTCACATTTTCTTTGCCGATAACTTTTCTCAGGCGTTGTTGCATTGTCAGCGCTAGTTCTACACCCCCGGCGCCACCACCAACAATAGCAATAATTATGGGTTTTGTCCCTTCTGTGGTAACCTCAGATAGCAGTTGATTCCAAGCTTGCAAAAATTGCGGTACTGGTTTGGCGGGAATAGCGTAGCGTGTATCTGCTGCACCGGGTACGGATATTTTTGCTGGCGTGCTGCCAATGTCAATGGATAATAAGTCAAAGGTTACTGCTCGGCGATCGGCACAGAGGACTCGATGATTTTCTAAGTCTAAACCAATTGCCCGATCGATATATATCTGGGCTTGAGCAAACTGACAAAGATGTGGCAAGTCAATGTGACATTCATCGAAATTATAAAACCCTGCCACGTGACCCGGAAGCATGCCAGAATAGGGAGTATGAGAACAGTCCGTTATCAGAGTGAGGTTTACCCCTGGTAATGGGTTGAGGCCAAAGAGGCGCAGGGCGATCGCGTGAGAGTGACCGCCACCAATTAGCACTAAATTCTTAGGGATAGATTGTTTCATAGATCGCTGGCACTGGTTCAGTTTGATTCTCCCTCGTTCCCATCGTTCCCAGGTTCTACCTGGGAACGATCTATCGAGACTCCGCCTCTAGTTTAAAATGGTGCAAGATATGAGATATACCAATTCCTCCATATCATCAAAAATGATCCTAACTAAACCAAGAATCGTCAAGGGTAAAATTGCGGATATTTTTCAAAAGGAAACTACTATTTTTCTTGACCAAATCTCCCCAACATGATACGGGCAAACGCTCTTGATAAGCTTTAATCGCCAGAAAATAGTCCCGATCGAACAATTCTGCTTCGATCGCGTAGCGTGCGCGCAGCGCATTCTTATGCAACTTGTTAATTACCACTCCCATTAAAGTAATCTCTCCACTCAGGCGATCTCCTAATGGTGATTCAATCCCAGCAATCAACCCTTGGATTTCAACATTCGGCAAGTTAGTGATTAAAGTCTGGATAATTTCTAACTGGGGTTTTCCCTCTATATTGGCTAAATTTTCCACCAACAAATTTATCGTTAAAGGGAAATCAGACATTTCTCGATTTAACGGTAAAAGCAGATGAACGTTAGAGGATGTCCTCCCATTACTTTCCCAAATAATTCCCTGGTCATCTATCTGTCTTTGCCGCTGCCAGCCTTGATTTTCTAAATAACCGGCCACGGCTTCTGGTTCTATGTTCTGAAATAATTCGAGATCCTTAACAATGAGATTCATAGCTTTTCCCCTCTCAAAACTTTTTGCATCATCAACTCTAAAATTGTGGGAGTAAATACTTGATTCCTAGGAATTATAACGGTAATATTTTCCTTGTTTTCCGTAGAATCAGCCCCCGCTAAAGATGACCAATAACCACAACGTTGCAGACAAAGCGATGCCTCAGTTTGTTGCAGCCAATCCTCGACCCGTTCGGGGACAACCACAACAATTAAAATTAGTCGTTCTTTCGCAAACACAACCCGCAACTGTGGCAACTGCTCGAATATAAGCATAACTAAACTCCTCTTTTTACAGATTAATCTCCACTTAACAACTCCTCTAACTCAAAAGTAATGGTTTCAGTCTTCATCAATTCTCCATTCACAATTCTCCATTCACAATTCACAAATGAGCAATTCACAAATGAGCAATTCCCCTTAATTCTACCTCTAGTTCCGATTCATCATAATCGAAAATCACTATCCCTTTACTGGCTAAAATGTCCATAAATTCCAGGCGGTTGATTCCGGCCAATTCTGCCGCTTTGCCGAGAGATAGTCTTTTTTCTTGAAAATAAGCGATCGCTGCCAGCAGTCGGATCTGATGTTTTAACTCAGCGCTGCCTATTTGTAAGGCTGCCAGTAGATTAAGAGGAACTTCAAAAGTAATGGTTTCTGTCTTCATAGCTAATCCCTGGTATCATCTAACAATCATATCATACTTTCTCACCTCTTGAGGGGCGATCGCCCCTGAGGGGAATCTAGATTTTTCGCGCGCAGCCGTGTTCGCCAGTCACCTCGGGCGCATCTCACTTTTGTAATCTAGCCGCAGAGAAAGATTGCCACGCTGCGCACAGGGCTGCGTGTCCTGCGCGAAAAATAGCTCCGGACATTGCTTTGTTCGTGTAGCCGGGCCCCTCGTTCCCACGGCTCTGCCTGGGAACGGGTGAGGATTGTCACGCAACCGGATTGGATGGCCAGAGCCTTTCAGCCTACCCAACGAGTATTCTTGACAATCGATTTAGATGGCATCGATCCTACCCTCATCCCTAGGGTGGGAACACGCTACGCTGGAACCAGGGGGGTACTCCCTGACTAGCTTCCTGCGGCTATCGTGTCCGGAGACGCCCACCCAGGGTGGGCGCTCTCGGACACGAGTTGTCAGTCCAAGAAAGTGATTGGCTGTGACATAATGGAACTGGCTCCCGTGGTGTCCCAGTTCACTGCAAAATTACTGTATAAACTCATAGGGTATCATGTTGGCGGTCGGCTGGACGAGGAATTAAAATCAAAAAATGTCTCCACGATATCTCCTGTGTGCCGAGTCCCCTGGGACAAGAGCACAGCAGGAGATATCGAAAGGGGGAGCGGGCAATTTTGTAAGAAGGAAGGGAAATGAGCGTAATGAATTTGGCGGGGACTCCCATTGGCAACTATGCACCAGATTTTGAGGTGCTTGGGGTAGATGATGAAGTTCACCACCTAGCTCGCTATCTGGAAAAATATCAAGTGATAGCTGTCATATTTAACCTAAGTTGCTACCTATAGAAAATCAAGGTCAAGAGCAACCAAAATCATCCCATATCGCCTTGTAATTTACCCCAAATTTACCCCAAAATGGCATTTTGGTGGATTCAATTGCCCAAAATGGCTGTTTCGGACGTAGAAATTTTTATAGGTAGCAACTTGAGTCATATTTATCAGCAATAACTGCCCCTACGTGCGGCCTTATCTGGAAAGGCTAAAACAACTCCAGACAGAATTTGCCGACATGGGGATAACTCTGATCGGGATAAATGCCAATGATGGGACCCAAGACCGGGCAGAAAGCTTGGAGATGATGAAAGTCTTTGCTACCTCCGACGGACTGAACTTTTCTTATCTGCGAGACGTGACTCAGGATGTGGCTCGCAGCTTCGGGGCGGACAAGACGCCAGAGGCTTTCCTGCTAGACCATCAGGGAATACTGCGCTATCGGGGGCTGATTGACGAGCGTCCAGCAGATGCAGCCGCAGTGCAGGTGCCTTACTTACGTCAGGCGATCTGCCAGGTACTTCAGGGAGAACCAGTCACTATAGCCTCTACAGATCCAGTGGGCAGCGAGATTCAATGGCGCCACTAAAGAATTATAAATGAAGCTTGACAAATTAGCAATCAGGATCTGTAATAATCGGTGGGCCGTGTCCCCTGGGTAGTGCTTAAGCGATGTCTTCTCCTCGTTCCCACGGCAGCCTGGGAACGTGCGATTAGCGCTCCCAGAAGACATCGAACTCCCAGGAGACACGGGAGGTTCCTTGAGTTAAGAAAATAGTGACGGCATGTCGATAGGTTACCAGCGGGTCTTACTGAAACTGAGCGGCGAAGCATTGATGGGCAGCCTAGACTACGGGATAGACCCAGTGGTGGTGCAAAAGGTCGCCTCCGAAGTGGCAGAGGTAGTAGCCAGTGGAGTCCAAGTGGCGATCGTGGTAGGGGGTGGCAATATCTTCCGAGGGATCCAAGCAGCCGCTTCCGGAATGGACAGGGCAACGGCAGACTACATCGGCATGTTGGCGACGGTGATGAATGCGATGACACTCCAGGATGCCCTGGAACAAATGCAAGTGCCCACGCGGGTGCAAACGGCGATCGCCATGCAGGAAGTGGCGGAACCTTACATCCGCCGCCGCGCCATGCGTCACCTGGAAAAAGGACGAGTGGTCATCTTTGGTGCTGGCTCGGGAAATCCCTTCTTTACCACGGACACGACTGCGGCACTCCGGGCCGCAGAAATCAATGCTGAGGTGATTTTCAAAGCTACTAAGGTCGATGGTGTCTACTCCTGTGACCCCAAGACTAACCCAGAGGCACAACGCTTTGCTAGCATTACCTACGGCCAGGTCCTGAGTCAAGATTTACAGGTGATGGATAGTACGGCGATCGCCTTATGCAAAGATAACCAGATTCCGATTATTGTGTTTGACCTTTCCCAGCCGGGCAACATCCGTCACGCCGTCAAGGGAGAACCAGTAGGAACGCTCGTCGGCGGTAGTGATACCACGATCTGAAAAAAAATCCACCCCCGATGTGCGACAAGGGGTACGGCTCAGACGATGTCTCCGGAGTAGTGCGTTCCCAGGCGGAGCCTGGGAACGAGGCGCAAGGCGTGGAGACATCGAGATCCCCTCGCACATCGGAGTACTATAAATGTGATTAGAAATGGCTGAAAATATCTCAATAGGGTAGATAGTGAGGTTAGCATGGACTTAGATGAAGCTGAAATTATGATGGATAGCGCAGTTGAGGCGACTCAACGGGCTTTTAATACCATCCGCACAGGTCGGGCTAATGCCAGCCTACTGGACAAGGTGATGGTAGATTACTACGACACCCCAACGCCTCTTAAGTCTCTGGCGAACGTTAGTGCGCCCGATGCCAGTACGCTCTTGATTCAACCCTATGATAAGGGGATTTTAAATCTGATTGAAAAAGCCATTTCTCTGTCAGATGTGGGTCTGATGCCGAATAATGATGGAAAGGTAATTCGACTGAATATTCCGCCCCTGACGAGCGCTCGGCGCAAGGAATTTGTCAAACTCGCTGCTAAGTACGCAGAAGAAGGCAAGGTCTCGATTCGGAACAACCGCAGGGAGGCTGTAGAGTCTGTCCGCAAACAAGAAAAAAAAGGTGAGATTTCTGAAGACGAAGAGCGGGACAAGCTAGATAAAATTCAAAAGCTTACTAACAAGTATATCGCCGAAATTGACGAATTACTGGCCAAAAAAGAAAAAGAAATTACTACAGTTTGATGGCGATTACCTTCCCATCAGTTAAGTATTCAGCTGTTACAGTCAGCTAACAGCTGATAGGAACTGACAGTCCAAAGGGGTGAAGGGTTTAGGGGGGATTATCCTGCCCAGAGGCTAAGCGATCGAACCCCACTCTCTAAAAACCGACAATCGATGTCACTTGGTCGGGGTCGAGCTGAGAGTCGCCTCTCAACCCTCCCTTTCGGAACCGGACTTGCGACTTTCACCGCAGGAGGCTA
>JACOMV010000331.1 GCA_014324065.1 Hormoscilla sp. SP12CHS1
TGATGGGAACAAATACGTTTAAGAACTGGTTTACTAAATGCTGTTATTGTACTAATTAAATAGCGAACAAGCTGTATGATTTCCGCCAGCGCTACCCCTCGGCAACAGAGGCTCTGCAAGCTCTCAGGGATACTGGACTGATAGGATATTCTGGTCCCTCAACGGATAACGGTAGAATGGAATGCAGAGGGACGCTGGGTTCTCTACGGTCCCGGAGAAGAAGTCCACTTGGCAAGTGTTGACTTTCGCTGCCCGATCGCAGATATCTATGAAGATGTACCAGGGTTAAACTCATGAGAACGCAGGTTTATGGAGAGTTGAGAAGGACGTTCCGAGATATTGACAAGACATGAGGCGATCGGGTATAACAGAAGAAAGGTAAAGGAGCCAAACCAGATGATTGCGAGTAAAAGCTATACCTATATCTCGCCAGAGGAATATTTAGAAAGTTAGAAAATCAGTCCCATTAAGCACGAGTACAGGCAAGGGGAAGTATATGCGATGTCAGGGGTAAGCAAAGCCCATGATAAGATCGCGGGAAATCTTTTTGGACTGCTGCTCAACCAGATCAGGAGTACTGGATGTAGTGTCTACACGCCAGATATGAAAGTGAGAGTTGAAGCAGCCGATGTATTTTATTATCCAGATATGAAGGTGACTTGTGATGCCAGGGACGACAGAAATCCCGACGAACACTTCATTCGCTACCCTCGCCTGATTGTGGAAGTCCTCTCACCCACAACACAAGGTTTCGACAGGGGTGAAAAATTTGCGAACTACCGACTCATAGAAACTCTCCAAGAATACGTGCTGATATCTCAAGAACGGATGACGGTAGAATGTTTCTGCCTGAATGCAGAGGGACGCTGGGTTCCCTATACCTACCGTCCCGGAGAAGAAGTCCACTTGGCAAGCGTTGACTTTCGCTGCCCGATCGCAGATATCTATGAAAAGGTACCAGGATTGAATTCATGAGGGAATAGAGCAGACGGAACTTTCTGTCACAAATACTCAGTCTTGGATCGCATCAAACGCAAGTTAAAAACAGAATATAAAATGCAGAATCTCCAATCAACAATATCCAAATATCCTGACTTTTGCGGCCACGGCTATGAGATAATTAGAGAACTGGGGCGCAACTGGTCGGGAGGGCGCACGCTGCGCTACTTACCATGCGTCTGAGATCGACTCAGACCAACAGGTTGCCATCAAAGAGCTCCGCTTTGCCCTTATCGATGCTAGTTGGTCCAGCTTTAAAGCCTATGAACGGGAAATGCAAGTTTTGCAACAGCTGGATCGTCCTCGCATCCCCCCCTACCTGAACTCCTTTGAAACCCGATCGGGCTTTTGTCTGATAACGGAATATAAACATGCTCCCTCTTTAGGGTCGCGACGCAACTTTAGGACGGCACAAGTCAAGCAAATCACTGTGTTGGTATTAGAAATATTGGTTTACCTGCAACAGCATAGTCACCCCGTCATCTGGCGTCCTTTTAGCTAGTGGCAGTTTTGACACAACTATTGTGCTGTGGAATTTGGCGACTGCAAATGAGATTACCTCACGGTCAGCAGGATGCTCAGATTGTAGATGCTTGCTTGCAGTTGGTAGTGTTAGCAAATACCTTTGAGTGCCCGATTGTTTATGAGAATCTATATTTTTCTAGGAAAAAGAACAGTTGAAAGAATCTGGAAGCAAATATGCCCGAATGTTGTCTGGTTGGGCTTACGCTCGTTTCTATGAATTACTTGAAAGTCTCCTCAGCAACCGAGGAATTTATTTATTAAAAGTAAATCCTGCTTACACCAGTCTGATTGGCTTAGTAAAGTTTGCTCGTCAGTATGGACTATTAGTCCCAAGCTCCATAACCGCCTATCTCGACGTGAAGTCTGGAAAGCACGTATGGAGCCTCTGGTATCAACTGAATAAATTGTTAAAGTCTTGCACTAAATGGAAGAATCGACATTCTTTCTATGGTGTCTCTAACTGGGGACTAGAGGTCAAGGGAATGGTGGATCCTGCTTGCGGGAAAAATCAGACCAAGCGTAAGCGCACTTTTAGTTGAGCAAAGTTACACCGTGGACTTGGGTCTTTGTATGACTTTTGGCTCCTTGCCTAGATATACATAGATTTTTAGAAGCGGCTAAAGCAGATCCTTAATCGCGTCCTTAATCACGTCTAGCAAACTGCTGCCTCCGATCGCAAGAGCAATGACAATAGAAGCGCTGAGAATGCCTGCCATTACACAAAGCACTAAACCTGCCAGACTAATCGCTCCATCATCTTCCATTAAACCAAAGCCCGTGACAAAAATTCCCATTGCGGGTAAGGTATTTGTCCCCGGAATTGGTATCATCATCGATACTGACATTCCGGCGATCGCCACCCCGATCGCAACTCTGCCAGGCCAACTGGTACAGATGTGGGTCAGACGCGGACGGGAAATTGCTTCTATGCGCCGCAACCAGGGAATACCTGCTTTTACCACCCCCTGCACCTTCTCTAATTTCATCGTTCCTGCGAGCATCTTTTGGGGGAACCAGGGGCGTTTGGCACCCGCTATCAGCTGCATTGCCAAGAGAAACATTGCCACTCCGAAAGCAATAGAATAACCAGGGGCAGGTACTGGCAAAGCTGAAGGTAGGGAGAGGATGACGAACAGAAAACCAAAAATCCTCTCTCCCGCTAGCCCGAGAATATCTGCTAGGGTTACCTTGTCGGAACGTTCTTCTTCAAAAAAGTAGCGTTGTAATTCTACAGAAAGTCTAGCCACAGTAAAGTCATAGCTATTGGTCCGCCGACCCGAGGCAGAGCCTCGAAATTCCTTTCCCTGTCAGAGTCAGGGAACGAGCCATGGGAGCAGCTTTCCCCTCGTTACCATGGTAACGCGAAATTGAGGCTCTGCCTCCAGTGAAAGATAATTAGTGATTGGAACAGTTTTCTGGTGTTACCATTCACCATTCACTATTGACAAATTAGGTGCCAACTGTCCAGCTGTTCATATACTCAATTTGCTCTGGCGTCAGGGTATCCATCGCAATACCCATTGCTTGCAGCTTCAGACGGGCAATTTCTTGGTCCACATCCTCGGGAATTTTGTGAATGCCGGGTTGCAGCAAGCCTTTGTTCTTCACTAGGTATTCGCAAGCTAGGGCCTGGTTGGCAAAGCTCATGTCCATCACGGCACTGGGATGTCCCTCAGCAGCGGCCAGGTTAACCAACCGCCCTTCGCCCAATACTACCACGGATTTCCCATTTTCAAGCACGTATTGTTGGGTAAAGGGACGCACGTCATTCACTTCCTTGGCTTTGGCACCCAGGGCCTTCAGGTCGATTTCGATGTCGAAGTGGCCGGAGTTGCAGACGATCGCGCCATCTTTCATGACATCAAAATGTTCGCCGCGAATCACGTGCTTGTTGCCAGTAACTGTGATAAACAAGTCTCCTTGGCTTGCTGCTAGGGCCATTGGCATGACGCGGAAGCCATCCATGATCGCTTCGATGGCCCGGACGGGGTCAACTTCGGTGACAATTACGTTAGCACCCATGCCTTTTGCCCGCAGGGCTGCGCCTTTACCGCACCAACCGTAACCGGCGACGACGACAATTTTCCCAGCGAGCAGGATATTAGTAGCGCGGATAATGCCATCCAGGGTAGATTGCCCCGTACCGTAGCGGTTGTCAAAGAAATGCTTGGTGTCGGCGTCGTTGACATTCATGGCGGGGAAAGTCAGCACCCCATCATTCAACATGGCCTGGAGACGGACGATACCAGTGGTTGTCTCTTCCGTGGTGCCAATCATGTCGGGAATCTGATTTTGCCGTTTCTCGATCAGGGTGGCCACTACATCAGAACCATCATCGATAATAATGTTGGGGCGGTGATCCAGGGCGATCTCCACGTGGCGCAGGTAAGTTTCGGTATCTTCCCCTTTCATGGCATAGACAGAAATGCCATGATCTGCCACTAGGCAGGCGGCTACGTCATCCTGGGTGGACAGGGGGTTGCTGGCGATCAGCAGGGCGTCCGCACCGCCTGCTTTCAGAGCGATCGCCAAATGGGCGGTTTCGGTAGTGACGTGACAGCAAGCGGTTAACCGGATGCCTGCGAAGGGCTTTTCTTGGGCAAACCGGTCACGAATTTGCCGCAGGACAGGCATTTCCCGTCCTGCCCATTCGATCCGCTGTTTCCCTTTGGGGGCCAGGGATATGTCTTTGACTTCGTGTTTTAACTGGACTGCTGTTGCCGTCATTAACTCGATTCCTTAAATAACTATGTTGTTTAACTAACATACTATAGCTTACTTGCGGCTTGTTTGCCAAGTTTTTTCTGGATATCTCGGGATTTCTGTTTAAACCGCTGGCGCTACACCCCTCCGACACCAGGCCCGGGCACCTATAGATTCTGTTGGCGAATTACCAGATTAGCCGCGATCGGGAGCAGGGAGCAGGGAGAGGAGAGGAAATCATTGATTTGTGGTAGTTCTGTAATTCTGGGGCCAAGCCCCAGTCTATTCGCCAACAGCATCACCTATAGAAAGGGTAAGAAGCTGTAACCAAATCATTGGACACCTATTGACATTATTACTGGATTGGGGAATAATCGTGGTGCTCCAACAAAAACAAGAAGCTTATTGATAGCATGGCCAAAGCTGTGGAGGATGTATGCTATACGGTAACACGCGGGTGTTGCCCGTCACGCTTGGAACTGGGGACTGAATTTAACCAAGCAGATACTCGACCACAATCGGGACAATCCAGAGGATAAAATCAAGTTGACGACAGCGATTGGCCTGCATAAGTGGCTGGTAGCCCTGGTCAAACCTGAGTGCCTCTGGTACTACGATGTAAGCAAATGCGCCCCGCAATATGCCCTGAGACAGCTAGCTTCCGCTTGGAAGCGGGCATTTAAGAAGACGAGCAAGCCACCTCGATTCAAGAAAAAAGGGCGGGGTGACAGCTTCACCCTAGATGGGTCAATCGAGCTTGACCATTTTAGAATTAAAGTCCCTAAGATTGGTTGGCTAAGGACACATGAGCCACACCGTAGTTGCTGTCTTCAAACAAGGAGCAACCGCAGAAGAAATAGTTTATCGCTATCCGTCCCTGCTTCTGGCTGATGTTTACGCTACTATTGCCTTCTATCTCAACTATCAGCCAGAAGTGGAAGCCTATTTACAGCAACGGCAGCAGCAAGCCCAAGAAGTTCGTAGAATGAACGACGCGAAATTTGACCCCCAAGGGTTGCGCGATCGATTACTGGCTCGCAAGGTTGAAAGGGAAGCATGTTTCTGCTGCTGAGGAATGAAAACTTCGATAACACTATTGTTAGGGGAGTGCTGCTTCGTAGACCGAGTATTGATATTGTTAGAGTTCAGGATGTCGGTTTATTGGATCAAGATAGCCCTATAGTAGAAGATATTCTCATGGTTAATGATTGTAGTTTAGAAGGTGAATTTTCAGGTTTGACCCTCGCGATGCGAAGGCGGGCCATGAAGCCAATCGACAATGCTAGAGAGTGGGTTTTAACCCACTTTAGCTATTAGCAGTGGGTTTGAAGGCGGGCCATGAAGCCAATCGACAATGGTGCATTCCGGTCAGTTTTAACCCACTTGGCGCCTCGAAACCTGGCCTGAGTGGATTAAAACTCACTGCGGGCCAGGAGACCAATCTAAACAAAATCATCCGCACCAATCAGTGCATCATCAATTTTCCGCAAAGTAGCCAGAGTTTTTCCCGTATTTAAATAACTATGAACACCAAAGAACTCTTGTAGCAGGTTAAATATATCCTGGATGACCGGGTAAATCAGACTGCCGTACAGATGGATCTGGAACTTTGGCAAAAACTACAGCCCCTTCTGAAAAGCCTATCAGCTCATGATGAAATTAAGCAAAGGCGGAAAAACTTAGATGAAATTATCCCTTGGGAAGAGTTTCAGCAGGAGTTAGCAGCTCTAGGTTTACCCACCATCTACAACTGTCCAGAAGATTTCATCAGTGCTATCAAAGATGCTTTGGCCCGTGGGGGTTTGCATATAGGGCGGCGATTGGCATACCGAGGAGTTGAACTCTACCCCGACCACGAAATCCTCAACAAGTATGCTCGCATTCTAGCACCGCCAGTGGTAAAAGTCAGTCCCAGTTCTCCAGAGCGTCGTCAAAATTTCTTAGCAAATCACGAGTGGCTGAAAGAAAATCGTTTTAAATATCGGGGTCGATGGATAGCACTTCGCAATGGTAAGTTACTAGGAAATGCGGCTGACGTTGATGAATTGGTAGCTCAGGTTGGGGACTTGAAGGGTATATTTTTTACGAGAGTTGTTTGATGGTACTGTTTTTTGATGATGGTAAGACTTTTGCTACGGGTGCTTGTCCTTACGAGTACATTCGGGCTACCGAAGGTGACACCAATCGAATTTTTCTGGCAGTGGAAGTTGCTGGTTATCCCATAGAAGCCATTGTTGATACAGGTGCTCCCTATGTAATCTTAGCACCGCGAGTTCCCAGGGCTATAGGTTTCCAGCCCGCTGATGCTCTGGAAAGACTGACTATGTTGATTAGAGGGATGCGCTTAGATGGGAGTATAACTCGGTTCAATATGACGCTGGTAGATTGGCGCGAGCGCGATGGTAGTATAATAACAGAAAGTCAACTCAAGCATGTCAAGATAACTATGAACACCAAAGAGCTCTTGCAGCAGGTTCAATATATCGTGGATGCCGAGGGAAATCAGACGGCCGTACAGATGGGATGGATCTGTAACTTTGGCAAAAACTACAGCCTCTCTTAAAAAGCCGATCAGCCCATGAGGAAATTCAGCCACGGCGGAAAAACCTCGATGAAATTATCCCTTGGGAAGAGTTTCAGCAGGAGTTACCAGCTCTAAATTTTCCCACCACCTACAACTGTCCAGAAGATTTCATCAGCGCTATCGATGAAAATTTTGCCCGTGGGGGTTTGCATATCGCGCGGCGATTGGCATACCGAGGAGTTGAAGTCTACCCCGACCACGAAATCCTCAAGAAGTACGCTCACATTCTCGCACCGCCAGTGGTGAAAGTCGTTCCCAGTTCTCCAGAAAAACGTCAAGCTATTATAGCCGATCGGGAGTGGATGGATAAAAATCGGCTGAAATATCGGGGTCGATGGGTAGCACTTCTTAGTGGTAAGTTACTAGCAGATGGCGCTTCTGTTGATGAATTGGTAGCTCAGCTTGGGGATTTGAAGGGTATATTTTTTACGAAGGTTGTTTGATGGTACTGTTTTTTGACGATCGCAATGCTTTTGCAACGGGTGCTTGTCCTTACAAGTACATTCCAGCTACGGAAGGTGAATCCACCAATCTGATTTTCCTGAGAGTAGAAATTGCTGGCTATCCCATAGAAGTAATTGTTGATACTGGCGCTCCCTATGTAATCCTAGCACCGGGAGTTGCCAGGGCTGTAGGTTTCGATCCCAATTATATTTTGGAAAGAAACACTATGCTGATTAGAGGGATGCGCTTAGATGGGAGTATAACGCGGTTCAATATGACTCTGGTAGCTAAAATGGGCGAAGACTTGGATTTACAGGCTACAGTCTTTGTGCCGGATGCTGAAGAATTATGGGGTGATTTTCCTTCTTTCATCGGGTTGACTGGTTTCTTAGAAAGAATCCGTTTTGCGATCGAGCCATTGACTGATACTTTTTACTTCGGTTCGCTGGCATTAACGGAACTTTAGTTTTCCCCAAGTAAGGGTAGGTGGGCGGTGCCCACCCTACAGATACAAAATTAACGGATCTTACATTTCCTCACCATTTGCGGAGCCGATAACCAACCCTGCTTATCAGCCGACAAACAACCGCCCCCACCGCACCAAAAAGCAATGGGTAAGTGTCCCGCAGGCGATCGCAGTTCCCAACCCAACTCCTGATACTGTAGCAACTTACCATTCTCACTCCAGCCCACCCGATCGTCAAACTTATCTCCATCTTTACCTACAGCTTCCCAGATGTCGTTCTGCACGCTGAAACCAAAGCAACCATAACTATATTCTTGCCACAATTGGTCTATCGTCCGCAAATCAGTACAAGGAAATTCTGCCATACTTTTAGCATCCAGCCAGCGTTCTTGTTCCCGACCAGCTATCCACAGCATCAGTCTCCTGGTTTCCATATCTGCTTCCTTAAACTTCCCAGATACCAGTAACTTTTTCAACTGACTGTAGTCTGCACCCACTTCTGAAGCTAACTCCAGCGTATGTTCTGTCGGGGCCGTCTCTTCTGCTGTCGATTTTTCCGTAACGGCGGGCTTAGATGATATATTTATATTCATCGACCACTTAATTTCCAGCTTTGTCAACGCCACTATTGACGCCATCAAACCCAGGGCCGCAATTATATATTCTGGCTTCCATTTATTTAGGTTCATCAAACTTTACCTTCCTGGTCTAACTCGACATTGTTTTCCATACTATAGCACAAATTCACCATTTGCCAACAAGCGATCGCCTTCAAGGTAAAAATATACCCTGGTTATTAAAATTGCTAACCCCGGTTTCTGGGCATGTTTTATTTGCCAAAAGGTTTTCGGCTTGCTATAATAGGAAAACAGTAATTATCTGAAGGAACATTATGACGACACAACCACTTGAACTAGAATGAACTTGGGAAGAAATAGTCCCATACAGCAGCATTCGCGGGAAGCAGAGTTCGCGTTACCGTGATAGCTGACAAACCGGTGTAACCTTATTGCTCGCAGGGTGTAACCTTACTGCTCGCACGGTGTAACCTTATGGAGCGAGTTGACCGTAGGGGCATCTTGCATGAGGCCCGATCGCCTAGAGATATGGTCTGAAATTTTAAGGATGTAGCTACGCGGTACGCGATCTCCCTCCGTCACGGACTAACGATCGTTTCGGCAGACAGGGATTTTCAGCGCCTGGGTCAAGTCAGAACTTTGTCTCTCGCTGGCGATCGATTTAAGCTTACCAGTTACCAGTTAATAGCGAATCTTCAGATTCCATCCCTCCTATGCGCTTCCTACCACCCCAGTAAGGTAGACTTGCTCTCAATAGCTAGTGTAAAGATCTCTCCCGGACGCGGATAGCTGCGACCCCCCCACCAGGGAAGCGCCAGAAGCAGAGTGATGGGGACTGCGAAAGGGGCGCGAGGTCACTAGAGATCCTTTATTATGCTTGAGTCACCCCGCCACCGAGTGGATCTGAGTTACCTCCAAAGCTTCTGCAAAGGCCAATGGCGGTAGAATTCCTGGTAGGCATCGCGCTAACATGGTTTTACCGCTACCAGGTGGTCCGACAAAGATGAGATTATGTCCTCCAGCAGCCGCTATTTCCAGG
>JACOMV010000332.1 GCA_014324065.1 Hormoscilla sp. SP12CHS1
TGATGGGAACAAATACGTTTAAGAACTGGTTTACTAAATGCTGTTATTGTACTAATTAAATAGCGAACAAGCTGTAAGTGCCATTCTCTCATACACATAATCAGCCCCAAGACTTAACTTAAGTCCTGCTTTAACCCAGAGGTATTGGCCCTACGCACCTCTCCTCGGGGCAGGCGAGACGCCCGCCCTACGGTTACCTTTCTACTGCTGCTGGAGAGAAGCGAATTTCAATCCTGCGCCTGCTTTGATCTGGATTCCGATTCGTTGGGGCGTAGTCTCTATTCTGGGACAGGTACAATTGTGCCGCCGAATAAGCCTGAAACTTTAACCCCATTTCCTTTAAACGCTTATCTTTCTGAAGTTCCTGCACCACTGCCAAGGCCCGCATCAAGCCCAAATCTGCATTAGAACCCGGTCTGAGATTGCTTACCGGTTGACTGCCCGTGGCCACTTTTTCTAAGATTAGATCCAGATTGCTCGATCGCCCTTGATTCACCTGACCGTCCGTATGACCGATCACCTCAACCACATAGCCTTGATAGTTCTTGGCCTCAGATTCAATTTGCTTGACCAAATCCTGCTTGATAAAGCTAACTAACCCTGAAGATAATTCTGCACTTCCAGATTCAAATTTCCGTTCCTGGGAATCTCTAATCACGATCACGGGCGGCGATTTTAACCGTTCCACCTCCCCCTCTAGTTCTGTAATTATAGTTGTTCTTTTCCCCAAGTCATTCTGTAAACTGGCTACCTTTCCCTCTAGTCCCGTTACATTCTCCTCTAGTCCAGTAATTATATTTGACCGTTGTCGCAACTCCTCCTCTAACTTGACAATCTGTTCCTCTAACTCTCTCGAGAGACTTTCCGTTGTCTCCGAGACTGACTTCAAGAACACCGATTTCACTAGGGCCAGCAGCAATAGCAGACTCAGAATCATGAAGGCGTTCGACATCAAGTCCGTAAACGCTGGCCATATGTTTAGCTCCTCCGACGATTCTATTACTTGCGATCGACGACGCATATTCCACAACCCCCTATGACGCTACTTCCACCCGAATCACTGGTTCGTTCATCTTACCTTATCTACTATCTCGCCCCCTTTCTGCTTTTCTAGCACCTGCCGCATCCGCGTCATTTCATGTTTCGCTTCATTCAGATAATTGATACATTGTTGCAGATTTTTCACCACCAACTTAAACTGAGCGTCGTTATTGTAGGTTTGATTACTCAGGCTTTCGGCAAACCGTTCGCCCAAATTCTGAATACCTCGATTTACACCCTCTGTATAGTTATTCAGATTACCCACCAACTTCGTCAGCTCTGCTTGCACTTCCCAAACCGTCTCTTCTCGCGCGATTGCCTGTTTTTGTAGCCGTTCAAATGCTTTTACTGCTAACTGGAAGCCACGGGTTCCTTCCTGAAGTTCCGGAATCATCTCACCAAAAGATTGCTGATTCCTTTGATGGGACTCTAGCAGTTGTCCTGACATTTGATTGCTACTGTTAATTTGTTCTCCCAGTTTAGCCAAGTTTTTACTATAACTATGCATTTCCGCCACTGCCGTTTCAATCACTTGCACTGATTCCACCAACACCGACGCCGACTGGGAAAAATTCCTTTGCGTGCTCGCCAAGTCCGATGTTACACTTGCCAATTTCCGGGGAAACTCGCTGTGCTCGAAGCTTTGAGCCACTTCTATAAACCGGTCTGCCGCCCTTTGAAATTCATCGGCACTTTTAGCGATCGTTCCCGAACTTTGGGCCAATCTAGCGTAGACCTGTTCCGCCAACTGACTCGCTTTCCTATTGGCATCAAAAATTTCTTGCAGCTTGTCTTGCAGAGAAGATTGCACCGCCTCCCGCACCGCTTGACCTAATCTCATTAAGAAGCCATCAAATGATGTTGTCATCCCCTTAACTATGCGATCCAGCCTCGTTTCACCCTCTAATGTCGGCAGATAGACATTATCTAGATAATCCTCTACAGCACTAATCAGGCGGTACTTAGCAAGGGTCGTATTCAACAGCAGGTTCACTATTCTTAACAGCGCACTGAAGAATATTGCCGCCAAGCTAGTGGTGAAAGCAATGCCCATTCCTTGTAGCGGGGTCTGTAATTCTCGCAGCAAACCTCCCACATCGATCGCCCTAGTTTGGCTGACCGTTTCACTGAGGGACCAGAGATTAATCGTGATCCCTATAAAAGTCCCCAGCAAGCCGAAGGATAGCAGTAAGTTGGGCAGGATCCGGCAGAAGTTTTCTATTTGTTCGCAGGATATAAACCCTACCTTCTCGCGGCTGTATACTTGATCTATCAACGCCCCCGTATTCACCTGGTCCAATTTGACCACTGCATCAGCAAACCTTTTTTCCAGATATTCTATAATCCTTGGTTTTTTTCCATTTGACTGGCCGTGCAGTAGCCTTCTCACCTGTCTGCCTTGGCTTCCCAGATGAGCTAAGAGAGCCAAGCGCAAGAAGATCGCCGCTACTGATGGCAATACCACCAGGACGATCGTCAACACAATTAAGTAATCTGGTATTAGCGGCATGATTCTAGCCCTACTCTTTTAATGGTCAAATCTCCTTCAGGTAAGAGTTAATGTCATTACCCGGCCGATCTGGTTCCCGATGCTTTGATTGCATCAATTTGGTCGCGCAACTTTTCCGATAGCAAATCTGCTTGACTGAGTTCGGACTGTTCCGTAGATGCCATCCACTTTAACTGCACCCTTTCCTTTTCGGCCTCTGCCTCTCCCAGTATCAAGCAGGCCACTGCCCCACTCCGGTTCGCCCGTGCAAACTGCTTCTTAAAGGCCGATCCACTCAAGTCTAACTCGACTGCAAACCCGGCTTTTCGCAGATATGAAGCCAGTTTGACCGATTGCATCTGGGCCCGATCGCCTCGGGAAACTAGATAAAAATCCAGCGAGGCCGTTCTGGGAGATGTTTGCAACTGCTGCAAGAGGACGATCAGACGTTCTAGACCCATCGCCCACCCCACCGCTGGGGTCTGGGGACCGGACAGTTCTGCTACCAATCCATCATAGCGCCCGCCTCCACAGACTGTTGCTTGAGCGCCCAAATCATCCGATATAATTTCAAAAGCCGTGTGCGTATAGTAGTCTAGACCTCGCACTAAGTGCGGATTCAGCTGGTAGGTAATGTTTAAGCTGCTCAACAACTGCTGCACCATCTCAAAATGCCCCTGGGACCGGAGTCCCAGATAGTCCAAGATCCTCGGCGCATCAGCAGCAATTTCTTGAGTCCGTTTATCCTTACTATCCAGGATCCGCAGGGGATTGCGGGTCAAGCGGTCTTGGGAATCTGGGTCTAACTCATCTTTGTAAGGCGTCAAATACTCTACCAATGCTTGGCGATATCCCTGTCTATCTTCTCTATTCCCGACCGAATTGAGGTCCAAACGCAGCTGCATCAGACCCAAACTTTGCAGGATCTCAGAAGCGATCGCGATCGCCTCGGCATCCGCCCTGGGGTCCGAACTCCCGATCGCTTCTAGTCCCAGCTGATGAAATTGTCGCTGTCGTCCTGCTTGGGGGCGTTCGTAGCGGAACATCGGGCCTATGTACCACAGACGCTGGACCCCACCGGAGGCATAAAGCTTCTTTTCTATCAAAGCCCGGACTACCCCAGCCGTATTTTCCGGGCGCAGGGTAATCGATCGCCCTTTTCTATCGGGGAAGCTATACATTTCCTTCCCGACCACATCCGTCGCTTCTCCGATACCCCGTGCGAATAGTTCCGTCTGCTCGAAAATCGGTGTGCGGATTTCCCGATAGGCCGATCGATCGAGAATTTCTCGTGCCCTTGCTTCTACCAGTTGCCAATAGCCTACCTCATCCGGTAGAATATCCCTCGTGCCCCGTAACGCTTGTATTTCTCCCATTATTCCGCTGGCCTTACTTCCCAGGCACCATAGCGATCGCTATAGTATGCCAAAATTTCCTCCACCCGTACCCTACTATTTCGGTCCGCTTGGGGAGCATACTCAATTAACAAGCCCCCCACTTGAGAGTCGCTATAATCAAAATCTCTCGACTGCTGCCCGATTTCGCCGGCATACACCCCCTTTACTTGCCGCAAGTGAGTGACTACTTCCCGGTATACTGCCAAAGGCATCCTGGGGCAGCCGTTCGCCATTCTCTGTTGGTCCACCTGACTTATGTTACCACCTCCTCAGTAGCTGATTGAGGTTGTATACTACAGCAATTTACATCATCAATACATACTTTACCCCATTTCATTGCCCATCGCACCAGCTCCACCCGGTTTCCCGTCGCTGTCTTCGTCAAAATATTGCTGACATGGTTATCCACAGTGCGTTTGCTAATTTCCAATTTTTCCGCAACATTCTGATTTGTCAAGCCCGCTGCCACCAGTTCGAGCACTTGCAGTTCTCTTTCTGAGAGAGACACTGGTTTTTTCCTGCTACCAGCCATATTCCTTCTCATCCCTGTATATCTACCTATCTTACATTCTATAGGCAATTATATTTAATGGGATCTGTTTTTTGCAGCTATTGTCCAATTTTGCCAATTCCCGAGCTGATTTGGCCGGGGCGATCGCGGCTGTGAGGGTGACACCAGACATGTGCTATAGGTTGAAGATCGTGCCAATGGGGATCGCCACATCCTGTAGGGTCCGGGTGCAAGAGATAATGTAGATAGATAATCAGGCTAGTACGCAACGCCAGACTGCTCCAACATGAGGCATAGCTGAAACCCTTGCAGGGCAATAATTTCAGCTATGCGCAAGGGTAAATTTTAGC
>JACOMV010000333.1 GCA_014324065.1 Hormoscilla sp. SP12CHS1
GCGCTAGGATTTGAATTGAAAATAATTCTCTTTATCATCGCTTTTTGTATTCAATTTTTATAGGTCGCAACTTAAGTTAAAAATATATTTTGCTGAACTACTTGGTGACCTCTGGTAAACTTGCTTCCAACTTCAGGCAGTTGCGACCATCTATCTGTAACCGGTACTCCACCCGATCCATCAGACGATTCATGATCAGCCAGCCATAGCCACCTTCTTGCTTTTGTTTTGGGTCCGGTGGCAGATAAGTAGCCAGGTCGTATCCTTGACCGTGGTCCCAAACTTCCAAAGCAATATCGCGGCTTTTTAGTTCTAAACGCATCTGCACTGGCAATTCCTGTTGTTCTTTGTGGGCGTGACGCACCACATTCGAGAATGCTTCTACTAAAGCCAAGCGTACCCGATTCGATTGTCGAGGCCAATCGACCGATTCTCCTAGCTCAACTTCCAAACAACCTAGTAGCCAGGATTCTACAATATTCAAAAACCTTAAGTCGCTTGGGACATTAAGCTCAGTTCTCATTAACTACAGAACCTCCAAAGAGAGTATAGTTTGGTCGTCTTCCTGAATAGTATTATCTGCCCGAATATTGTCTAATAAAGTTGTTAGGCTTAGAGGTCCATCCTGCTTAGTTAGCAGCCGCCACAGACCATCCTCGTTCAGCATCCTGCCATCATCAAGATGTTCGGGGTCTTTGGCTTCGGTGATCCCATCGCTGATCAGCAACAAAACATCTCCTGGATGAAGTTGGACTTGCCCAGCTTTTCCTTTCCATACTGGCAGAATTCCCACTGGGATGCCCCGAGCCTTCAGTAGGTTAGGCTCAATGGTAACTTTACCTTTAGGAGACGCTAACTGTTCTATCACAGTTTTGTGGGACCAGACGATCGGGTAAACATGCCCCGCACTGGTGTATACCAGATCGCCAGTTGAGGGCCTGTAACGAGCCAAAGCCATAGTAATGAAGCGGTTATTGCTAGCGAGGTCTTCGATCAGAGAACTGTTGAGGTTCCCCATCACCACATCCGGTTCCAGGGAGCCTTCTTGAGAGAGTTCTCGTCGCAGAACCGAAATTGCGCTGGCCATAAACAGAGCAGCAGGCACCCCTTTGCCGGAGACATCGCCCACCGCCACCCAAAGATCGCCTTGGGGTTGTACGTAGACCTCAAAGAAATCGCCACCCACTTCTCTCGCAGGATAACAGCAGGCTTGCACCTTGACACTTCCAATTTCGGGCCAACTCTGGCGCAACAGACCCATCTGGACCTTGCGAGCCACTTCTAGCTCCAAGCGTAACTGTTGGGCTAACTCCGTGGCCCGCTGGTATAGTTTAGCTTGTGAAAGGGCCAGAGCTGCTTGTCCCACCAGATTTTCTATCAGCTGGATGTCTTCCTTTTCCCAGGGACTGCGATCGGCCTGCGGACGGTCCGAAAAATCTCCGTATTGGCACAGACTGAGAATAGCTAGAACATCCTTCTGGTAGGTAAGGGGCACTATTAGTTGTTGATAGGGGTTTTTCTCATCCTGGGAGTCCCTGACTTTTGTCTGACCGGTTTCTAGGACTTCTTGCACCAGATCATTGCTCAAGGAGGTACTATTCTGGTTTGGGTTAGCCTCCTCGTCCGGTGCCTGATAGGAGAAATCTTCCTGGGTCAGGTTGTTTTCCTCTACTGGTCGCAATTGAGCATAGCTAGCATCAAAGTTCGAGCCGATCGTCTCCACGATCGTTTGCAGCATACTACCATAGTCCAGGGATTCCCTAATCGCACTCATCACCCCATTCATGAGGGACTCCCGCCGCAGCGAGCGTCTCAATTCGTTCGTTCTTTTCTTGATTACCTTGTAGGTTTCAGCCGCCTGTTCCACCACCGCTTTCAGGTCCGTGGGGGTCCAAGGTTTGACTATATACTTAAAAACCTTACCAGCGTTAATCGCATCTACCAAGTCTTCCACATCAGTGTAGCCTGTTAGGAGAATCCGGATCGTATCGGGAAACTGTTCGACCGTCTTTTCCAAAAATTCGGTACCATTCATTTCCGGCATCCGCTGGTCGGAAATTATGATCGCCATTTCTCCTTGCTGTTCTAGAACCTCCAAAGCCTTGATGCCACTGTCTGCTCTGTGGACTTGAAACTCTTTTCTAAACGTCCGGTACAGCAAATCCAGGTTGTCGCGCTCGTCGTCAACCACCATCAATTTGAGTTTGCGCCCAGATCCCTGACTCATGCCGTACTCCACTTAATATTAATTTAAAGCCAATGGCTTGAGTGTAAGTCTATTTATACTCTCCTTTGCCCGCCGATCGCGCAGATCCATCGTGCGACCCTTGAGCGCTAGCCCAATTGATGTCTCCTGTCTGCAGTCCATGTCCCCTGGGACAAGAGCTCTGGCAGAGACATCTCTGCTGATATCAGTTTATGGGTTATATCTTAACTGAGCCATCTAGCGAAATTGGTTTTTCGCCTTCCCGATGGTGTGTGAGCCAGTCCTTGGCACTGCCTCTTGACTTTTGCCCCCGCCACAGCAAACCATTGCTTTTTCGCCACCTGTTACGCTGGTGAACAATTTCTATATTTGTTGGTAAATGAAGTTGAAGCATTTCTTCGGACTGAGTTTATCCTGAGCGTCCTACTAGGTAGGGTTTTTTGACTGTTCTCGCAGCGGAGGAGGCCCGGAGCGTGTCTCCCGACGATGCCCCCTAGTCGCACTACCCAGGAGACACCTTCGATGTTTCCTGGTCTGGAGATGTCTCTGACAGGGCGAGGTGTCTCCTGGGTAGTGCTTCTAGCGCTCCCAGGAGACACCTCGTGTGTCTAGTCGCACGTTCCCAGGCAGAGCCGTGGGAACGAGAGAGAAGACATCGTATTCGCACTACCCAGGAAACATCGACTGGTCAGGGTGCATCTCATATTTGCGTCGCCGCCCGAACCCGTTCCCAGGCAGAGCCGTGGGAACGGTTGTCCGGCTACACGAACAAAGCCCACGATCCGGACCCCCTCCGCTGCGCAGGGGCTAGATTACAAAAGTGAGATGCACCCACTGGTCATCCTACTAAGCCACTGCGTAGAGCCCGCACCGCTGCTTGGGTGCGATCGTCAGCACAGAGCTTGTTGAGAATATTCCGGACGTGGGTTTTGACTGTCCCTACAGTAATATACAGCCGATCTCCGATCGCCGCATTACTGAATCCTGCCACAATTAGTTCTAGCACTTGCAATTCCCTTTCTGTCAGGGGGGATGTTTGCAGCAGCTGGCTTAATTCCGGTGAGTTCCTCACCGGAATAGGTTTTGGCCGTGCTGCACCACCGAACCCTGCTGAACGTCCACTTGTCGAATTGTTGCGTGCTTGCTGTAGCACTATCTTGGCGATCGTCGGGTCCACCCAACTGTTGCCTTCTTGGGTAACGATTAGGGCCTCGATCAACTTTTCTAGGTTGACATCCTTCATGCAGTACGAGTCGGCACCGGCTGCAAATGCTGCTAGCACCGTCTCATTATTGTCCTGCATGGTTAAAATCAAGACTTTTTGTTTGGACTCTCTTGATGCCGATCCGTTATTCTTCAGCCGGCGAGTCACCTCTATTCCATCTATGTCTGGCAAGCCTATATCGACTATGGCGATATCTGGCTTAATGTCGATCGCCAACTCCAGACCTTCCTGGCCATTAGCTGCTTCGCCTATTACTTTTACCTCGTGCCGCTGTTGAAATGCAGTCCGCAGACCCACGCGAGTCAGGTCATGATCTTCAATCAAGACAACGCTAATTTGGCTCATCGTCTACTTCCACTACATGATTGATGATAATTTTGTCGTCAGCGTCTCCTAGGAGCTTTCGGTATCCCCTAAAAGCGCTAGTCGCACGTTCCCAGGCAGAGCCGTGGGAACGTGGGGGGGGGATACCGAACTCGCACTACCCAGGAGACGCAAAAGTTAAAAGTGTAAATTAAAAAATAATTTACCTTCGATCGTTAATAAGAAGCTATTTGCGAGCGGCTTGCCGCCCAGGATGACTATCTAAAAATTTTCATGGTTTAATTCATTGAGTATAACATTACAGATGCAAGAGTGTCATCCTCCTGTAACTTGACAGGCATGATTAAATATTTTATCATATCTGTTAAGTTACACGACCCGCTCGGTCGTCTGTGTTGCGTATACGAAGTGCGCTCTGGTTGGAGCGCTGGCCCAACGCAATCTGCCGCTGCGCGAATGCGACACTGCCGCGGTCTCCTGGGTATGCCTCGTTCCCAGGAGACGCCTGGGAACGCGCTCCCAGGAGACGCCGAGCACCGACAGGCTGCTGGTCCTACGCGAACGGTGGCTGTCTGACTAGCTAGACTAGGGGTGGACTGTTGACAATGAACGATACTTAGCAAATGGCAGAAGGTGCATTTTGGTTGGCCTGGTCGCAAATTAAGGGCATTGGACCGATTCTGCTCTTGCGTCTGCAACGGCATTTTGGCACCCTGGCAGCTGCTTGGCATGCGGATGCTGAGGCTTTGGGGCAAGTGGAGGGGTTTGGCCCTAAGACGGTGGCCACGGTGTTGGGGGCGCGAAAGGCGATCGACCCGGAAAAACTCGCCGAAGCGCATTTAAAAGACAATCCTCATTTCTGGACTCCTGATGGATTTCATTAATTTTTTTGGCGATCTGGATAAGTTGTATAAAATTTTCATAATTGATACCGATTAACCGCTTCGATTGTTTTGGATTTGATTCCAAATATGTCCATGTATAACTATAGCTCATAGCATTTACATCTCCAAATTTAAGTTCTC
>JACOMV010000334.1:0-1381 GCA_014324065.1 Hormoscilla sp. SP12CHS1
CTGATGGGAACAAATACGTTTAAGAACTGGTTTACTAAATGCTGTTATTGTACTAATTAAATAGCGAACAAGCTGTACTAAGACAGCAGCGGAGACCGACCGACCGTTTCAAGTCTTGAACAGGTTGATAATTGAAGAATTAGAGGCATGGTTTTTTGGGGATGTAGAAGCCATTTGTGCAGCTTACCCCCGCATCTCACCTAATCTAGCACAGCAGGCGAAGTATCGCAACCCCGATGCAGTTTCCGGTGGCACTTGGGAAGCCCTGGAACGAGAACTACAGAAAAAAGGCTATTATCCTGATGGTTTGAGTAAGCTGGTGGTGGCGCAGGAAATTTACCAATATATGAACCCGGAACGTAATACTTCTCATAGTTTTCAACTGTTCCGGGATGCCTTGTTGCAGATGGTATATACAGTGAGCGATCGCCTCCTTAAATTTATTGCTAATGGCTAATGGCTAATGGCTAATTGAGAATTATTCGATTTCACCCGCAAGGGTCCGTTAAATTCATCGAACTCTATTTGTAAATATGTAATGTGGTGAAATATCCTTCAGGAAAGACCCTTGCATCTCTACAGGAGGATATCTTAGATTTCATAATAACATAAATTTGGCAATTGTCAACCAGATTTTGATATTTTTCTCCGGGTTACTGACGCTGAAAAGCTATTTTTGTGCACCTGTATAAAGGCGATCGGGGGCATTTCACCTTGCGGTCAAAACCCGTTGGTAGGAGACGGAGTAGCCCGAACCCGTTCCCAGGCAGAGCCGTGGGAACGAGGGGGCCCGGCTACAGGTACAAAGCCCACGCCAAAGCTATTCCCGATCCTATAGCTTCTGCTGCTCCACTGCTGATAGGTGCCGCGCCAGCGGCAACAGACATTACTTTTGAACCACTCATCTGGCCATATCCCCTTTACTATCTCAACGACTAACTACGATCGAGTAGCACCAGTAATTTATCCCTGCTTCAGTTAGCAGGAATGTCAGTTCCTACCATCCTATACGATGCAATTCTCGATTGTATGCTTGAGGCGATGGTTTGTAATAAATCTTTACATATTGTCGGTCCGGACACAGGCAAGGGCAAGAAAAGTCAACAGCGGAGTGAGGGACCATGCACGTTGAGTTAGTCTAGAGATAGAATAAAACCCCGGACTACTATATCTATTATCCAACACTCTTTGCCAACTTTTCAGTTGACAAAGGTTGATAATGTAAAAGCATTAATTTAACCTAAGTTGCTACCTATAAAACCTCAAAACCCAAATTAGCCCAAATTGGCCAAAATTGCCTTATGATTTACCCCAAAATGGCATTTTTGCGGAGAAATTTACCAAAAATGGCTGTCTGGGACGTAGAAATTTTTATAGGTCG
>JACOMV010000334.1:1527-6304 GCA_014324065.1 Hormoscilla sp. SP12CHS1
GATGAGGCGAGCGCTTAGCGCTAAAGCGCAACTACAAACTGAGAGGGAGATCGCATCTCCAGATGAGGCGAGCGCTTAGTTTCTAACCCATCCAGTTGGCGGCGCAACTGGGCGGGGATAGATTCCAGCTGGGATTGAATGTAAGCTTTGATACCTGTGGCTGCAATGCGATCGATATCCCCCGGACGAGGACCAAAGCTGAGACGATTGAGAACATGCAGAATTTTGGGGTCAACCGGATCTGCGGCGCAACTATGACTGGGGAGTCCGAACCACAGAATGACCCCTAAGAGAAAAGGTACAAACCAGTATTTTGACGACAACATGGGGAAACCTACTCATTTCTAATAGTTTAGACGCAGAGTTTCAACCTGAGTTTTAGAACTCTGGGATCGGACCTTAATATTTCTAGTACATTTGACAATCTGACTGAGATCTATTATCATGGATATATCCAGCCTATATCGATGGAGTCAAAGTCATGCCATCTGAGTTACATCTTCAAGCTCAAGTATTACCGGGAAACAAAATTGAGATTCAGCACCCAGAACTCTCTGTCGGTGAAACAGTCGAGGTATCGGTGTTCTTGCGGAAAGAATCAAAATCTACACGCCGTTCGGTCATAGAAATTCTTAATGAATTACCGGGGCAAAGACAGTTCAAAACTCCAGAAGAAGTCGATAAATATCTTCAAGGGGAAAGAGATTCATAGCACAGCTAAATATTCCGGCATATAGTCGTGTATATGTAGACACCGCAATTGTCATCTACAGTGTAGAAAAGTTTCCAGAATACTTCCCCATGCTGCAACCCATGTGGTTACAAATGCACAATGGTGAGATTAAAATTTTCAGCATTGACATTGATGGAAGCTATAGTTGTCCTTATAAGAAACAGCGACACGCTGTTAGTCAATGCTTATGAAAAACTACTTTTATCGACGGAAATGCAGTTGATACCCATCAGCCAATCTCTTCTCAGGGAAGCAGCAAGTCTCCGCGCTAGTACCGCTAACCTAAGAACACCGGATGCTATTCATGTAGCGACATCTTTTGTTGCTAATTGTACCCTGTTCTTGATCAATGATAAAAGACTTCGGAATGTGCCCAATCTACCTATTACGATCCTTAGTGAAGTTCTAGAATCTGAATGAGGATATATCTCTTTGGGTACATATAACTTTAGCTGCGGGGATGGTTTCACTCTTTTGTCCAGAAACCCGGTTTTTACAGAAAGCCGGGTTTCTTAATTTGATGATTGCAATTGAGGGGACGGGATGGTATACTAATAATTGATGTGACATGGTGAGTTATGGCAAGTAGAGAGAGTTTACGCCAATTGCTGCGAAATATTGATAATCGCGGCTACAAAGCTTATAAAGAAATTCAGGGACGCTACCAGTTCCCGGAGTTGACCCTGATAATTGATTGGGTGCAAGCTGACCCCTTTGCTGCCCCGAGTCACTTACTGATTCAGTTGCCTCATGCGATCGCGGGTTTTCCCCCTCAATTATATCAGACCCGATCGCGCCAAGTAGCCCTGCGCGATCGCCTCACCCGCGAGTTCGACATGGTAGCAAGGAAGATTAGCGAACGCCGGGGGACTGGCAACAGTGGTTTAATTAGCATTGCCAAGACTGGACAAGAAGTGATCGATCGCACGTCGGTGTTAATTACAGATAAATTTGTGGAGGTGCGGTTTTTTGTGGGATTACCGGCCAGCGGTCGCCGGATTTTGGGCTATCGAGCTGCCCAGATGCTATGCGACGATCTGCCGGAAATTGTGGACTCTTCTCTCAAATATGGTAATTTGAATCCTAAGGCGATCGGGCGTCACGTGGAAACGGCGGAAGATGCTGATTGGCTGCGATCGCAGTTAACATCACGAGGACTGGTTGCTTTTGTAGCAGATGGGGCGATTTTGCCCCGCAGGAGTGGGGTAGATCCGCGCCCTCTTGCTGCTGATGCTATCAGTTTCAAGTCACCAGATTCCCTGCGAGTTGAGTTTAATTGTCCAAATCGCGGTACGATTACCGGAATGGGGATCCCTGTGGGGATAACTTTAATCGTGGGTGGGGGCTATCATGGCAAGTCTACCTTATTGAGAGCGATCGAACTAGGGGTTTACAATCACGTACCTGGTGATGGACGGGAGTTTGTGGTTACAAATTCGGCAGCGGTGAAAATTCGGGCTGAAGATGGACGCAGCGTGGCCGGAGTAGATATTTCGCCTTTTATCAATCATCTGCCCCAGTCCCGCCAAACAACAAATTTCTCTACTACCAATGCTAGCGGCAGTACCTCACAAGCGGCTAATATTATTGAAGCTTTGGAAGCGGGTGCTGGGGTGCTGCTGGTGGATGAGGATACGGCGGCAACTAATTTTATGATTCGCGATCGCCGCATGCAAGCCCTGATCGCTAAGGACAAAGAACCTATTACTCCCTTTATCGATAAGGTGGGTCAGTTGTCACGAGATGCAGGGGTGTCAACGATTATGGTAATGGGAGGTAGTGGGGATTATTTTGATGTGGCAGATACGGCGATCGCCATGGATAATTTTCAACCCCAGGAGGTGACGGCCCAGGCGAAGGCGATCGCGCGGGAATATGCGACCTCGCGGACGGCGGAAGGAGGTCAGTCCTTTGGCAAGATTACAGCCCGAGTGCCCTTATCGGAAAGTTTAGACCCTAGCAGAGGGAATAAATCGGTGAAATTGAAAGTCCGAGATGTGGATGGGGTAGTGTTTGGCAATGAGAATATAGATTTGTCGGCAGTAGAACAGATCGTAGAGGTGGGACAGTTGCAAGCGATCGCGGAGGCGATCGTATATGCTAAGGAGAAATATCTGGATGGAAAACATACGGTGGCCCAGATGCTAGATGGAACGATCGCAGACATTTCCAAAGGTGGTTTGGATGTGCTGACGCGGTTTCCCCAAGGAGATTTAGCGGAGTTCCGCAGCTTTGAGTTAGCTGCTGCTATTAACCGCCTGCGCACTCTGGAGGTCAAGTCTTAAGGATCCTGGGAGGGGCGATCGCCTCAGTTTGGGCTGCCAACTGATAAGTTTCCCGGTGCAGAACCGCAGTTTTAGCAGGGTCGGGATAGCCAACACCCATGTCAAAAGTAGCAAATACCAAAGGAGGCAAACCCAGTAGGGCCACCACCTCCTCTGGGCGATCGCGGATCCCTCCAATATACACCATTCCCCTTTTGTCAGGTGGGCGATGCCCACCCTACTAGATCACATATAGCTATAGCGAGTTGAAATTATCCGATTTTTCCCCAACGTTAAGCTATGTTTCATTTTGCAAAACCTGAAAAGGCTGATTGTTACTTTCCCATGTTATCATATCTAAGTATAGTCCCGTTTTCCGAAAATACCGTTCCTCGTAAGCAAGTCGTAAATTCCGTTCCAGACTATGGGGTTCAACATCAGCAGCTTTATTGGAACCAATTGCTTTCCGTAAGCCAAGAGACAGGATTTATACTAAGTGGTGACCGCAGCAGACTTGCCAGCGATCGTGACTGTTGCTTCTTTTGTTCGTTAGTCGTTGTTGCAGGTCCTCATCTTTCCAGGATAACGCTTGGGATTTATTCTTAACTTCTTGAATTAGTTTTAATTCATCAATTTGCAGGGTGGGATCGTCAAAGAACTTGCTGAATGTTATCCCATCAAAAGTCAGATTTAATCCATCACACTGAGAAACCCAAAGCAGATAACCAACCGACATTCCTGCTGCAAGTAATACTGTTCTCACATCCCGATTAAACTTAGCAATTTTCTCCTGGGATCCGAACTCAGCAATCACCTTATCGAGGGCGGGCGAGTGTAACAGCATGGTTTCCAAGTCATGACTGTCTGTGCGCAGCAGGTTAAGACTGTTATGTGGTGAAGTTTCCAGGCGATCGAAATCTGCATCAACAATTGCCAAAACGCCCTGAAAGCTTGATTTCTCTAAAATTTCCAGAACGGCAATAACACGTAGCTTGCTAGAAGGTTTTCCCGAAACACAGACCAATTCACAAGCATGCTTGTCAACAAAACGCTGGTAGAAAATTTTGTCCGAACTACCTTCTACCAACAAGAAAGTCCCTGAAAAAGTGCTTCTTAGTAATCTGATTTTGTTCGCATCACGGTCATCCGAAAGAAATTCTCTCACTTTTTTGGCCCTTTCAGTTCAACAGTCAAATCCCAGCGGTCTTGAATAATATCTGGAGAATGAGTCGCCATGAGAATATCTAAGTCTGCCAGCTTTGTAATTTCTTGCAAATCCCTTAAAAATTCAACCTGCCATCCTACGTGAATAGATAGTTCTGGTTCATCAATCAAAACTAAAGAGTCAGGTTTAACCTTAAATAGTAGTTCATAGAAAAGAACCAACTCATGTTGTTCGCCCGATGATAAATCAGTTGGCGAAAGTTTTTTAGGATCGGAGGGCGAGTCGGGACGATCGCAGCTTGTTAAAACAAATCCTTTCTCCTTGCTAAAATTCATCTCTTTATAAGAATAAGCATATTTTTTGTTGATGATTCTCCTGAATAACTCGAGCTTGCTTGCTATCTCACTAAAAACATTCAATTTATTTTCCACATCCTCAACATATACTGATAATATATTTCTGGTACTTTCATCTAGAGTCTCAGACGGTAACTGAAAGTCTTAGTTTTCATTTTTATTTAATAGACCCACTTATATCAGGCGGTGCGATTCGTTTAGCGTAAAACGACTTGACACAGCTCAAGATGAAAATCGCTAGCAGGGCCTTCATTAGCCC
>JACOMV010000335.1 GCA_014324065.1 Hormoscilla sp. SP12CHS1
TCTTCCCGCAAGCCGGTGCCTGGGAAGAGTACGTCTCGCAGCAGGGTCGGCAAATGCACACGTATTCGGTGTTGTCCGGAATCTTATCTAGGTGGCAGTTGAGACAACGCATGGCTGTAGTGCAGGTTAGTAACCGGTTATGTTCTTCGCCATTATATTGTATGGAGTCTTTTCCGACAACCCGCCTTCTCAGTCTCCCGGCCAGTGGTCAGAACTAGGTGATTTTTCCCAGCGGTACGAGTACTGCACCCTTTAGACATTGAAGAGCAGCTATGTGGTAATATTGATCGACAAACCTGGACATCGATCCAGTGATGCTCTCAAGCACGCTCGCCAGAAGCGCTCGATTCCCATGTCCATGCTAGTCTCATGGCCCTGAATCTTGCGCCTTGCAGCGAAGCCAACAGTCACAACCAGCGACATCAGAGTTGAGTTTTTCCATTGCCTCCTACAAGCGGCTTGCGCTCAATGAGCATCTTTTGGACTTATTTATTTCCTTGTTCGACTTGGAGCCAACGAAAGATTAAATCACACTCAAACTACCAGACCCTGCTTGGCTACGGGGCTATAGCCTCCTAATTCTGTCCGGAGTGTTGACTAGGATGATTGCCAATAGATTGGTCCGTTTCATTGAGGTAAATACCCAGCGTCAGGTAATATGGGACGGAGTAACGGAAAAAAAGCCATATTTGTGCTAAATCAAACATAACGGCTATTGTGGCCCATTCGATCGGGATCCTATCGATCGGGATCCTAGCAAGAAGATGAAGCGATAGAACAAAAATAACCAGGAGGTGTAATGGTCGCGACTCTCACTAGACAAGATACAACCCTAGCAGCCATAGAAGCAGCTTTACCGGTTGACCCACAACCTTATGTTATTGGTGATCGCGCTTTGGGGTTAATCGTGGTGGACGTACTGAATGGCTTCTGCACGGTTGGCTATGGCCCCTTGGCCCCGCTAGAACCGGACGAACAAATTGCCACCATGGTATCGGAGAGCGATCGCCTGGCCCGAACCTTTGTAGAAAGAGGATGGCCAGTCCTAGCATTTCTAGATAGCCACGAACCGGGGAAACCGGAACCCCCTTATCCCCCCCATTGTGAAAAGGGCACTGGGGAAGAAAAACTCGTGCCGGAACTGGAATGGCTGGAAAAGCACCCCCAGGTGACATTGGTGGAAAAAGATTGCATCAATGGATTTGTCGGTTCCATTGACGTAAATACCCAGCGGAATGTACTATTGGACTGGGTAAAGGAAAACAAACTCGAAACCTTAGTGGTAGTCGGGATTTGCACCGATATCTGCGTGATGGATTTTGTCGTCACCATACTCTCGGTTCGCAATCACGGCTTGTTGCCGACATTAAAAGATGTGGCAGTATATGCTAAAGGTTGTGCAACATTCAACCTGACGGCAGAAATGGCAGCAGAACAAGGCCTACCGAAAACGGCGATTCACCCGCAGAAAGTAGCCCATCACGTCGGCCTATACACCATGGCCGAGCGCGGTGCGCTAATAGCTTCTAATATCAGCCTGTAAAGGCTAAAAAAGGAGATTGAATAAGCAACGCCAATTGAAATGAGAGGAAAAATAATGAATTCTAGGCTGGCAATTGTAACGGGGGCAAACGGCGCTCTGGGAGCATGCTTTGTAAAGCATTTTGTAGAAGAAGAACAGACCCAGTGCGTAGCCATGTCCCGCAGCGATTTAGAAACAGAAGCGTTGCATTTCAAAGTTGACCTGCTAGACGCGAAAGGAGTGTCGGAAGCAATTAAGAAAATAGATATCAGCGAAGTTGACGATGTAATTTTGGTACATGGTGTGGGGAAATTCAAATATGAGGAATTAGAGTCAGTGGAACGGGGAGAAGAGGATGGAATTGATGATGAAGTATTCTCATCCAATTACCAGACATTTGTGAACGTAGTCAACCCCCTGGTGGAAAAACTGAACCAAGAACACGATTGCGATCGGGAAACAACCCTCGCGCTTTGTGCTTTTGGGTCGGTCACGGATAAATACAAAATTCCGTTCTGGCGCTCTTATACATACGCCAAAGATACTTTACGGGAATATATTAAAGACCTGGCAAAATCAGAAGATTGGAAAGGATTAATCCGGGGGCGGTTTGTGAATGTCAGCACCACTGACACGGGGAATGAAAATAAACTTCGCCCGAATGTGACGCCTGAGGAAAAAAAATATTGGCTCAAACCAGAAAAGATTCTAGATCGGGCGATAGAAGCGATCGAGAATCTGGCTCCTGAGTGGGAAGAAATTGATATTTACGAACCGATGCCAGGGTTCGATCCAGAATCATATTACAGTGACAACGAGCAAATAAAAGAAAAATGGGACCGCCAGATGGGATTGGTGTCTAGCTGATAGAAGCGATCAAGAAGGATGAATGGTGGAAAGTAATTTTTATATTTAGCAAAGCCTTCCACCAGAAAAAATAAAAATAATTATAATAGAAGCAGGAAAAGATAAAAATCTGGTGCGGTAAAAAAGAGAAATAAATAAGAAATATTATGCTGATTTGGAGAAAAAATTGAAGTCACCTGACTATACATCCTCAAACATACCATCGGATTTTGATATTATCATAGTAGGTTCGGGCTCGGCGGGACTGTATGCTGGCCTGTGCCTGCCAGAAAAATATCGCGTCGGGCTAGTTACTAAAGGAAAACTGGGAACAGGTTCGAGTAAATGGGCCCAAGGGGGAATAGCAGCGGCGATGGCTCCTGAGGATTCCCCTCAACTGCATCTGGAAGATACCTTAAAAGCAGGGGTAGGTTTGTGCGAGCGCGCGGCAGTAGAATTTATGGTAGAAAATGCCCCAGAAGCGATCGCATCCTTGCTAGAACTAGGGGTAGCCTTCGATCGTAAAAATAACAAACTAGCAACAACCCTGGAAGCCGCCCACTCTCGGTCGAGAGTCTTGCATTCTCAAGATACCACTGGACGGGCGATCGTTGATATCCTCACAGCTAGAATATCGGAACGCCCCAACATCCAGGTATTATCTTACGCCTTCGCCCTCAGCTTGTGGCAAAACCCCGAAACCGGTCGCTGTCAGGGCATCAGCCTCCTCTGCCAAAATCAAATCCGGTGGCTGAAGGCAAATGCCGTAATTTTAGCCACGGGTGGTTGCGGTCAAATATTCGCCAAAACCACCAACCCCTCGGTAAGTACTGGCGATGGTGTGGCCCTCGCTTGGCGGGCGAGGGCGGCAGTGCGGGATTTAGAATTCGTACAATTTCATCCTACTGCCCTCAGTCAACCGGGTGTACCTCATTTTCTGATTAGCGAAGCGGTACGAGGGGAGGGGGCCCATTTGGTAGATGGGTCGGGCAGGCGTTTTGCTTTTGATTACCATCCCAAAGGAGAGTTAGCGCCGCGAGATGTGGTGAGTCGGGCAATTTTTAACCATTTAGAAAAAACAGCCCCAGATCCGGCAACGGCTAATGTATATTTAGACTTGCGAGCGATCGCCCCCGATCGGGTTAGCTATCGTTTCCCAAATATCATCGAAAAATGCAAACAGTGGGGAGTCGATGTTTTCTCCCAACCGATACCAGTAGCGCCCGCCGCTCATTATTGGATGGGAGGGGTGGCAGTGGATTTGATGAATGCTACTTCTATACCGGGGTTATATGCCATTGGGGAGACTGCCAGTACGGGAGTGCATGGAGCAAATCGTTTGGCGAGCAATTCTTTGTTAGAATGTATCGTGTTTGCGGCGCAACTGCTTTCTTTGGAAGTGGAACCAGTTAGCGGTAGGGTGGGCACCGCCCACCATCGGGTAGATAGTAAGGTGGGCGAGTCTTTGACAGCGTTCCAGGGAGACTGGAATGGGGAAATAGAGATCCTTGAGTTGGTGAGGGAAAAGTTGCCAGCTTTAATGTGGCATAGTGCGGGGATTTGTCGAACCCAGTCCGTGTTAGAAGAGGCGATCTCTCAAGTTTGTTCCTGGCGTTGGAAGTTGGCAGATTTAGAGATTGGCAAATATATTTTGAATTTATCGGCCACGGACAACATCCAATTTGAGTCCGACATTGCCTCCAAACAATTAAAAATGGCGGCAGAAACGATGAATTTATTGGATCTAGGCTATTTAATTCTCAAAAGTGCAGCATTTCGGACAGAAAGTCGGGGGGGACATTATCGGATAGATTATCCTGAAACTGCCGCTGCTTGGGAAGTCCATACTGTAGTAGAGGGCGATCAGATAGAACTTTTCCCTGTCAACGCCAAAAAGAATCATTTGTAGTGAACGCTTTAGCGTTTGCGGGTTTGTAGTAAACGCTAAAGCGTTTGCCGGCGCTGGTCCCGATCGACACTGGCATAACAGGCAGCCATTGTCAGTCTTACAGCGCGTGTCTTTTGATCATAGCAACTTTATCCCTGTATCTACCGGCGATCACTCAGAAATTAGTTACAAACTGTAACAATTATCGGAGTTATTGCTTTTACCAAGGTTAGGCGATCGATCGCCCAGCTATAGGGCTTATAATCACCGAAATAGACTCTGTTTCTGCCCAATGACTGACTTAATATAACTTAATAAACTTATTTTTATGTAGTTTTTTTACATAAAATATTGCAAAAAGTAACAAAAGGTTAATAATCCTATAGTATCGATCCCATTCACGATTACAACCTCTATCATGAAAATATAGGTGCGAAACGTTCGGGTGTAAATAGTTAAGGATTCGGTTCATCCTAACTGGTCTCATCTGCCAGAACTATGACA
>JACOMV010000336.1 GCA_014324065.1 Hormoscilla sp. SP12CHS1
TGCTGATGGGAACAAATACGTTTAAGAACTGGTTTACTAAATGCTATTATTGTACTAATTAAATAGCGAACAAGCTGTATATCGATCTTCGTCACAGTAGTCTCTCGATCGAGACTACTTAGAGGTGGCTGAATTGCCGAAGCATTGCCCCACTACCAGAGTCATGATATCATCTGGTTGGAGATAACGGTTAGCGACCCGCTGGATATCTGCGACTGTAGTCCCTTCCACCCCTTTCCGGTACTGGAAGATAAAATCTTCTGGGTAGCCGTAATATTCATATTGCATCAGCCGCGACAGGGTTTGAGAGGGGGTAGCAAAGTTAAAGACAAAAGAGTTGAGAACGGCATCTTGGGCGGACTTCAGTTCTGCTGGGGAAATAGGAGTTGTCCGGATCCGCTCAATTTCCGATCGGACTGCCTGAATAAAGGGCACAGTTGCCTCGGAATGGGTTTGTCCCCCAGTAATAAACTTGCCCGGGTAGTCATACCTGGGATTCCAAAATCCGTAGACCGAGTAAGCTAAACCTTGGCCCGATCGCACTTTATTAAACAGCCGTCCCCCAAAACCGTTCAGCACCCCATTCATCACATAACTGAGGCCGATCGACCATAAAAATCTCCCCCCCTTATTTGCTTGCTCAACCTTTGGCAGTGGAGGTATTTATAGCCGCCGGTTAGCTGGCCAGTCACCAAACTTTTGCACAATAAGTTGGCGCATTGCTTGCGGATCAAAATCTCCCACTATTCCCAGAATCATATTTTTGGAATGGAAATATTTAGCCCAGAAACTGACGACATCCTCGCGGGTTATATTGTCGATTGTCGCATATTCAATCGTGCGAGCATAGGGACTTGCTGGTCCGTAGACCAGTTTCTGGAACTCCCGACTGGCAATGTCAGAAGGGTCATCGTTACGACGAGCTATTTCTTCCCGTAGCTGGGTTTTAGCTAACTGGAACTGTCTTTCGTCAAAAACAGGTTCTCGCAGCACTTCGGCAAATAGCCCCAACACCAAGTCGGTGTCTTCACTCAAGGCATTAAACATAGCAACCCCCGCCGTAGTCCTGATGGAGGTCTCGATCGCAGCGGCCCGTTGTTCCAGCAGTTCGTTAAGTTCCCCTGGCGAGTGGGTGCGGGTGCCCCCAGTACGCATCACTTCCCCGACAATGCTGGCCAGTCCTACTTTGTCCGCAGGTTCCAGGCGATCTCCCGTAGCGAATATGGCCGTACCTCTGATTAGAGGTAGTTCCCGGTCTGGCATCAAGAATACCTTCATGCCGTTCTTTAACTCAAAGCGGCTATACTCGGGCAGTTGAATTTCTGGCAGAGGCGGAAACTCCAACTCCGTGTAATAATGTCGCATCCTATCGCTGGCCCTTGTCTGAAACTGTACTGATAGCAGCAAGGTCACTACCAGCAGTCCCGTCCACAGATAACGCTTCCTGCTTCTTCTATTTCTCCTCGATAGCCAATTGGCAAGTGAAAACCTCTGCACGATCGGTTCCTTGTTTCTCATGATGAATTGTTTATTTTAATGCCCGATCCTATTCTGTCATGGCGATCGCCCTTGTCTCCTGTGGTCCAGAGACAACCAAAAAAAACAGCAGTAGGTTTTGTTTGCTGGAATTAACCCTACTTACTGCTTAATGGGAGCATCTCAGTTTTGCAAATATATTTGTAGGGGCGTTAGCGCATCTGCTGCGCATCTGCTAGCATTTCTGCGACAATTTGTGTCAGAATTTGACAGATTTACTATCGATTTGCCGCCATTGTGAGATGCACCCTGCTTAATTACTATACTATATCTGAGGAAAAGTGCTAGTTGCCACTTTACTGATTCCGGCGCTCAAGCACCGGAATCAGCTATATTAACGACCGCGATTTGGATACGCTTTGTCACGATTCTTAATATCGACCACCGTCACTACGAGATCGAGATCGTCGATCTGGTAAATGATGCGGTAGTCTCCTGTGCGAACCTTGTACAAATCTCCATTTACGGAATGCTTAAGCTTTTGCTTAACCTTCTCAAAGCCCGCTGGACGAGGATCGAGCTTCAAAGATTCGATCTTTTTAGCAATGCGCTTGCAGTTCTGAACGTCACGTTCCAGCTTGCGGAAAGCACGATCAGCAGCGTGAGTAAAATAAATGCTATAATGCATTCTCCTTCTCCTGTAACATCTGCCCTCAAACTTTTAATTTGTAATGCAAGTATATTTACTTAGTTTTCGGTTTATTCAGAGTTAATATCCATAAAATGCTCCAGAGTTTGACAATTAAAGTCTAGCACAGAAAACGGAGATGCACAGGTTGAATATTTTTTTGACCAGAGCAATTATCTATGCTATAACTTATTCAAGGCACAAATCGGCTTTAATCGTTTCCCAGGACACCCTTCCAGGCTCTTTGAGGGCTTCGGACGCCGCTTCCAAATCCAGATCGTCTTCCCACTCTGTTAAAATCTCCACATCCTCAATGGGAACTATAGCTGCTATAGCCTTTCCGTCCCGCTGGAGAATGATGCGCTCTCCATCAAAAGTAACTTGGTTGAGGATTTCGTCTAAATCTTCGCGTATCTTGCTCGTCGTTAGGTGGATCATAATCGCTGCTTCTATCTAATCTATTACATCGTAGTAGGGCAAGTGCAACTGCAAGTCACACATTTGTAAACAATATATCACAGTTGACATAAGGATTAAATAAAAAATTGATTAAATAGTTGCAATTTCAAGCGATTTAAGGTTATAATTTATAAACACGGAATCGGACCCCGATTCTCCCGGCGACTGGGTTAAGTCGATTTGCTGGAAAGCAAATGAACTAATGGAAACCAAATGAACTAGGTGCCCTCAAATTTTTAGTTTGTCGGCATTGCTGATGATAGGGATGAGGCGGGACACCAAATCATCTCTTGACCTCAGCAATTCATTACCTACTGACTGGCGACCAGCACCTGAAGTCGCGGAAATTGCAAATATGTAGTAGAGAACAACCGGTGAACAGAAAGATACCACCGGCGAACAGGAGGAGTAGCTTTCGGTGCGGGTTGCAACCTGTTTGTAGTTAGTTTGTCTCCTGCTAAAGTTCTCGACCTAGAGCTAAGGATTGTGTCGGGAAAGATATAAAGTTCGCTTGACCAATACCTGAGATTAATTCTGATAGAAGATGTGAGCCCGGTGGAGGGCGGCTCGAAAAGAATAGAATAGTTAAAAAATCTCTACTCAAATCAAGTAAAATCCTATGGTCCAGACAGCAGAAAAAATAGTAAAGACTCCGATTTTACCGGATCACACCCAGCTACCAGAGTCGGATGGTACTTTTGTGAAGAACTTTCAAGAACATCCCCAAAGCCTGATTCTCACAGATTCAATTGGACCAGTTTTACGACAACTGCACCCCGACGGACAATATGCGATCGGGCAAGACTGCGGTATCTACTGGACTCGAACCGACCCGCCAGAAGCAGGGGCCGTAGCACCGGACTGGTTCTATGTACCGGGAGTGCCCCCCACGATCTCCGGAGAGATTCGCCGTTCCTACGTGTTATGGAAGGAACTGACCAGACCGCAGATTGTCTTAGAGTTTGCCAGTGGCAATGGTGCCGCTGAACGTAACAATACCGCAATGGCTCGGGACGAAGAAGGTAATCTCATAAAGGCGGGAAAATTCTGGGTTTACGAGCAAAGATTGAAGATTCCCTATTATGGCATCTATTTTGTCAATAGCGGTGCATTAGAATTCTATGAGTTGCAGGGGGGGGCTTATCATCTGATGAGACCCAATGAACGGGGACATTATCCCATACTGCCGTTGGGAGTAGAACTAGGAGTATGGCGGGGTTTCTATCTCAACCAAAATCAACCGTGGATGCGGTGGTGGGACGAGAAGGGAAATCTATTACTACTGGGAGAAGAACGAGCCGAACGCGAACGAGAGCGGGCGGACCGTGAGCGAGAGCGAGCAGAGCAACAACAGGAGCGAGCGGAGCAACAACAGGAGCGGGCATTTCGGGCTGAACAGGCTCAAAGAGCAGCAATTCCCAAATTATTAGCTCTTGGCTTAACCGCCGAGCAGGTAGCCCAAACCCTGAGCTTGACCATTGAAGAAGTCCAGCAATACTCTCAATAAACACCATCACCTAACTAAATAAGTGTAAAATCCTATGGTCACCACAGCAGAAAAAATAGTAAAGACTCCGATTTTACCAACTCACCCAGCTACCAGAGTCGGATGGCACATTTGTGAAAAACTTTCAAGAACATCCCCAAAGCCTGATTCTCACAGATTCAATTGGACCAGTTTTACGACAACTGCACCCCGATGGACAATATGCGATCGGGCAAGACTGCGGTATTTACTGGACCCAAACGGACCCGCCAGAAGCAGGAGCAGTAGCGCCGGACTGGTTCTATATACCAGGGGTACCCCCCATGCTTGACGGACAGATTCTCCGTTCCTACGTGTTATGGAACGAACCGACCAGACCGCAGATTGTCTTAGAGTTTGCCAGTGCTAATGGTGCTGCTGAACGTAACAATACACCTCTATTTCGCGATGCTGAAGGTATTAAACTAAGCCAGAAGGTCACCCCCCCGACTCGTCTTCAGAACCGGACGTGAGACTTTCACCTCATCCGGCTCCTCAGTTTCGTCATCCTTGTC
>JACOMV010000337.1:0-4632 GCA_014324065.1 Hormoscilla sp. SP12CHS1
CCATGAATACCAAAGTTGCTAGCTTATGAGACCAGCCAGGCTTTCACTGGTTACAGTTTATACCTGAACGAATCGCACAGCTTGGTCGCAAGATAGTCTATACTCATTATACTGACCTCAAAGGAAAAAATGCAACTATGGTTCAACAGCCCGAACGAAAATGCCAGTCTAACCAATTTCCACCAGACGCACCCCTTGGCTTGCCGGTGTTTTTTAGAACTTACAGCCGGCTTACAGCCGAGGGTAAACGAGAGTCCTGGAAAGATGTGTGCGATCGGGCGATTGCAGGTTTGACAGAACTGGGCAAACTAACCCCGGAAGAATCAGACTTGCTCTACCGGATGCAGTTACGGCTGAAAGCTCTGTCTTCTGGTAGATGGTTGTGGATAGGAGGTACAGAGTGGATTAAGCAACCTGAAAATTTTCCTGGTGCTTATAATTGTTCATCAACTAATATCCTTGACTGGCGATCGTTTGGTTTGTTAATGGATTTGGCCATGATGGGTTGTGGGACTGGTGCGGTTCTCGAACCCCGCTACATCAATCAACTACCACCCATTCGCAATCACCTGAAGGTGAAACTTTGGGGCAAAATTGGCGCAACTTCACCAGGAATGCGACGGGAAGAAACTGAGGTGAAAATATCCGGGAACAAGGTAATAATTCACGTCGGCGACTCTCGCCAAGGTTGGATAGCTTCCTATCAATCTCTGTTAGAATTATCCACTGAAGAGCGATTTACCGACTCAGTGGAGGTTGATATTGATTTGAGTGATGTTCGCCCTGCTGGGGAACATCTCAAAGGCTTTGGCGGTGTAGCCAACCCGGTGAAATTGCCAAACCTATATCTACGCTGTGCCGCGATCTTAAATAAAGCTGTCGGACGGCAATTAAACTCGGTGGAATGCAGCTTGTTAATTGATGAAGCGGCTGTAACAATTGTGGCAGGGAATGTTAGGCGCAGCGCGGGTATTCGTCAATTCGCCTTTGACGATCAATTGGGTGGCAATGCTAAGAATAATCTCTGGCAACAAGATGAAAATGGAAACTGGCGCATAGACCCCGATCGGGATGCCTTGCGGATGGCCAATCATACCCGGATATTCCACCACAAGCCAACCTTAGAAGAATGTATTGCAGCAGTTCGCAAGCAGTATTATAGCGGCGAAGGGGCGATCATGTGGGCTGGCGAATCTGTAGCGAGAGCTAACGGCGATCTGCTGCAAAGTCGCGAGCAGAAAACGGATTTTCTGCTCGCTTACAGTCAAGGAAAATCACGAGAGTGGTTGCGAGAACGCTATCCTAATATCGCGCCCGAGGAATTGGAACATCGGTTAGCCCGTGTGGGACTTAACCCGTGCTTGAGCGACGATACTTGGATCCTTACGGAAAACGGTGCTCAAAAAATCAAAGACTTGTTAGGTAAGCAAGTTGGACTATTTGTTAATGGGGAGTTATTTTCGACCACAAAGGAAGGATTTTACGAGACGGGTGTTAAGCGTCTTTATCGTTTAACCACAAAGGAAGGTTACGAAATCCGAGCCACTGACAACCATCCATTCCTTAAAATTACCGCCCAAACGCAGAAAAAACAATACAGCGAATGGACAGAACTTAAGGACTTGTCAGTGGACGACCGTGTTTCTATCCACAATCATAAGGGCATTCAACCCTGGTGGGGTGATGGAACTTTTGGTGAAGGGTGGCTGCTTGGCAGTCTTGTTGGCGATGGTAATTTTACGGTCTGCGGACGGCCCGAAAAATCGGTCAGCGAAAAATATTCAAAACAAACAGCTGTACTTCGTTACTGGGGAGACAATCAAGCTCAAATGGGTGATTATGCAGCAGCGCTTATTAAAGAAGAACTTGGCTCGCAACTTACCGCTATTGCTTACCCATGCAGTCAGTACACCCAAGTGAGGGGGGTAGCGTTGTATAAGCTGGCGAAACGTTTTGGGATGAAGCAACGTCACAAAACTGTAACTCCTGCAGTTGAACGAGCGAGCTACGATTTCTATAGTGGTTTTTTGCAGGGTTTTTTTGACGCTGATGGTAGCGTAGAAGGGGGTCAACAAAGGGGGGCTTCTGTCCGCTTATACCGTAGCGACCTAAATGTGTTAAAAGCTGTTCAACGGATGCTATTGCGGCTCGGTATTGCCTCAAAACTTTATCAGCACCGCCCTGAACACCAGGAGTTACTGCCCGATGGTAAGGGTGGGCAGAAACTTTATAACTGTAAAGCTGCGCACGTACTGAGTGTCTCTCGCGCTAATCTTAAAGAGTTTCACGCAATTGTCGGATTCAGCGACCCTGACAAAAAAGCCAAACTTGACGCTTTACTGTGCAAACAGCGATTTTGCAAAGAGAGTTTTACTGTAAGGGTCTCTAGTATTGAGTTTGACGGAATTGAACCTGTTTACGATTGTACTGTCCCTGGGGTGTCTCGTTTTGATGCCAATGGGTTTGTTGTTCATAACTGTGGTGAGATCGTAGGGGCAAATTTTTTCTGTAATTTGTCAGAGATTCACCTGAATCAAATCGATCCGCATAACTACCAAGAACAGGCTGACGCTTTCACCGCTGGGGCTCTTTCGGTGGCGACGCTGCTGAATCATAAATTTGTTGAGCCTCGCTACCGGGACAGTCGGGAATTAGACCCAATTGTGGGCGTGTCTTTCACAGGACTGTTTGATTTCTTTGTTAATGCTTTTGGGGTTGATTGGTTACACTGGTGGAAAGAAGGACGCCCGGAACTGCACGGCGGTTTGGAGTATAAGCAGCGGGAGATAGAATATCTGAGCCGCTGGAAAGAGATCGTACATCGGGTGGTGTGGGATTATTGCGATCGCCATTCCTTAAAATGCCCAAATCGCTGTACAACCTGTCAGCCTTCTGGCACGAAATCTCTACTCACAGGCGCTTCCCCAGGATGGCATCCTCCTAAAGCCCAACGCTTTATTCGGCGGGTTACTTTTGCCAAAAACGATCCTGTAGCTCTAGCTTGTATTGACTATGGTTATAATGTGGTTCCTTCTCAGTCAGATAAAGACGAAAATGGCAATCTTTTGCATGACCCATTTTCTCCCATGTGCAGTGAATGGCTAGTAGAAATACCTGTGGCTGTACCTTGGGCTGATTTGCCCGGGGCTGATGCGATTGATATTGCTAAATTTAGTGCGATCGCCCAAATGGATTTCTACTTAACCGTTCAGCGTTACTGGACGACACATAACTCAAGTGCGACCATTGAACTGCGGGAAAACGAAATTGAAGCTTTAGGTACTCGCATCTATGAGGCGATCTCCCTTGATGAAGGGTACATCTCAGCTGCCCTGCTAGCGAGGTTTGGCGACCATCAGAGTTTCCCGCGCTTGCCATTTGAGCCCATTGATAAGCAGCAGTATGATCTGCTGATGAAAGAAGTCCAGATGCGACGCCAGACAGATGATTTTCAGGCGGCTTTGAGTCGCTATGATTCAGGCTACGCAGCAGTTGGCCCCGAGGGGTGTGATTCGGATAAATGTCTGTTTCCTTCTCAAAGAAAAATCGGATGAAGGCTCGTAGTAAGGACTTTAGTCCTTGCGCGAGGGGGGCGCTAAAGTGCTTACTGCAAACAGGGGAGCACTTTAGTGCTTACTACAAACTAAGGAGATAGGAGAATGTTTATGGATGAACTGATGTCAATTTTCAAAGAATTAACCAAGCAGCCGATCTCCTTTTTGGGCGGCTTTTGCTCTGGGATCCTCGGGCTTTCTCTCTATGAAGACCCACTGAAAAGCTGGCTCGCAAAGCAGGTGGGTGCTGAGTCAGATGCTTCTTCTGCTAAGGCAGGCAACAGCACCGGTCCTCAGCCGATTTCGATTGAATAAGGTTTCGGCAGCATCAATTCAAAATTAATTTTGAATTAGTGAGTTCCCCCGGGAGCATGTCGATTATGTAATGAGTACAATTACTCATTACATAATCGACAAAGATTCGCCAAGATGAGGTGCTGGTGTGATAGCCGCAATGCCGCGATCGTAACTAACTAACCATAAAATCGTCCTCATCGAGCTGCGAAGTATGAATCCAATTCAAAACTGCCAAACGTTCAGTCCCGATGGAAATACTAGGACGCCAACTGATATTGCCAGGGCCAATGACATTAAGCCTTACATCTTCAAAAGTCGAACCTTCTGGTAACTTGATTTTGTCCGTGCCATCGTCAAAGTCCTCGATGACGTTTAACCCGCTCCCTGGGGTCAAGACAAAAATGTCCTTGCCCGTACCCCCGTAGAGGTAATCGTTTCCAGTACCCCCGTGGAGGTGATCGTCGCGAAACAATACCTCAATCTCAAATTCATCTTCTACGGAGCCTCCTGCCGTATCCGATACCGTTACCGTCACGCCAAAAATGCCATCAGTAGTAGAGGTGCCGCTGATCTCCCCACTACTGGAGTTAATGGTTAAACCCTTTGGCAAACCACTGGCGTTGTAGCGATTAATGTTGTCGTTGATGTCGCCGAAGTTCTCACTTACATCGAGGCTGAATTCCCCATCGTCAACAACAACCTCCACGTCGGAAATTTCAGTTACCACATAGGGGCGGTTTTCCAATCGTTTGTTTGCTGACAAATCCTTGATACTCTCGGG
>JACOMV010000337.1:4794-6014 GCA_014324065.1 Hormoscilla sp. SP12CHS1
TACCGCTCAACGCGTTGTTGTACAGGTGGATCTGTCGCAAGGGGAGGTCGCCTAACCCCTCCGGGATATTACCGCTCAGGTCGTTGTTGTTCAGGTAGAGGAATGCTAAGTTGCTGAGGTTGCCTCACTCCTCCGGGATATTACCGTTCAGCTCGTTGTTGTTCAGGTGGAGGAATTTTAAGTTGCTGAGGTTGCCTCACTCCGAGAGGAGCGTGCCGCTCAGGTTGTTGTGACCCAGGCCGATATGTTCCAAATTGCTGAGGGAGCTTAACCACTCCGGGATATTACCGCTCAGGTCGTTGTGACCCAGGCCGATATGTTTCAAATTGCTGAGGGAGCCTAACTCAGAGGGGAGCGTACCGTTTAGGAAGTTGCTGGACAGCTCGAGTCTTTGCAAATTGCTGAGGGAGCCTAACTTAGAGGGGAGCGTACCGCTCAGGCCGTTGAAGGACAGCTCGAGTCTTTGCAAATTGCTGAGGGAGCCTAACTCCGAGGGGAGCGTACCGCTTAGGGAGTTGAGGTTCAAGGACAGCTCGAGTTTTTGCAAATTGCTGAGGGAGCCTAACTCCGAGGGGAGCGTACCGCTCAGGTTGTTTTTGACCAGCATGATTTCCGTTACCCGCGAGTCCTGTACCTTCACCCCATGCCACTTATGAACATCCTCAGCAAGGGGGGGAGTGTCGCTGCTGAAATCCCAGCCTCGACGGTTCTTCCACTCAGTCCCATTAGTGCTTTCATAGAGAGCATTCAGGGCTGCATAATCTGTGGCATCGAGGTAAACTTCTTTGGATACCTCCGTATTGGATTGGGTATCCCCGTAACTAAATATCCCGTTCAGCATATTTCTTGTCTCCTTAAAAAAGTTAACTCATCATTTGGGGTCTCGCTGGCTCTTATCGAGGTGCTAGTGTGATACTAGCCAGATTATCAGCATATTTCCAACTTACTCAGATATATAATATAATATACTTTTTTGTAGGCTCTGACATGTTTTTTATTTTTATGCCAACTAGGGCGTGTCATTAGAAAGTAGCGAGGGCATCTGCGCTGCGACTATCCGCCAGCACAAGCGAATTAATTTTGAATTAGTGAGTTCCCCCTCTCCCCCTCTCGCTAGAAACCCGGCTTATAAGGCGGGCGTCTATTAAACTAAGCCAGAGGGTCACCCCCCCGACTCGTCTTCAGAACCGGACGTGAGACTTTCACCTCATCCGGCTCCT
>JACOMV010000338.1 GCA_014324065.1 Hormoscilla sp. SP12CHS1
GTAGCCTCCTGCGGTGAAAGTCGCAAGTCCGGTTCCGAAAGGGAGGGTTGAGAGGCGACTCTCAGCTCGACCCCGACCGTCAACTGGTTGACAGCATTAGCTCAATATAATGTATTTGATGTACCAATACGACTTGTGGGGTTGTTTGCACCGCAAAATTATACTGTATCTGTAAAATGGACTGTGTACCAGGCACAACGATCAAGAACTGCGATCGCGCAACAAAATCGCCAATACCAAATCATTTCCGGAACTAGACCTGACAGTCGTTGCGTTCTGAATTTACTCTAGCAACAATAGGTTAATTCTACAAGTCAAGCTCCAGTTGCTGATTTTTCGGGCCGTCTGCGGACCGTGCAACTTGGGTTTTTTCTGGTGTCTTTTTTCCCTTTCCATTCAGCGTAGAATCTACTGGACGTTCTTCCCCTCGTAAATCAGCAGCAAAGGCTGCTTCTTCATAATATAATCTTTCTTCCATTTCCTGCAAGTGGTATTCTTCTGGGTATATCTTTGCCTTTGAACGTTCCGACGGTCTTTTCCCAATTTGGACGTCAAACCGGAATTTATCAATAGGTTCACCCGTTCTTTCTACATAGTTCCGCAAGGTTTTCAAGTTTGGAAAACATCCATTTTCATCTGGTTCACCACTCAGACGCCGCATCGCTATTTGATGATAGGTTGGATCCATTTCTGCACCGATAAAATGTCGTTCCCAGTCTCTGGCAACAACTGCTACTGTACCAGCCCCCATATAGGGATCGAAAACTACTTCATTTTTGTAAGTTGTTGCTAAAATAATTCTCGCTATCAAGTCTTCTGGAAATTGACAAGGATGAATTGTTTGTTCTTCGTGGTTGTGTTTGACATTCCGGAATAACCAGATATCCCCAGGATTTTTTCCCTTTCGGTTACAAGATAGTTGACCTTTGCGATCGCCTCGGTAATGTTTTTTATTCTGGTATTTCTGCGGCACTCTAATTTCATCTAGATTAAAGGTATAGTCTTTAGATTTCGTAAACCACAAAATTATTTCGTGGCGACAGGAAAATTTATTTTGCGCGTGCAGTCCATGTTGTCTAGCCCAAATAATCCGGTTTCTGGGAATTAATCCACAAGATTCTATAATTGGGAAAAAGCGGATATCTAAGGGAATTAACATTCCCCGATCTGAAAAAGCCCCTATTTGCCAAAATAGCGATCCAGTCTGTTTGAGAATTCTGCTACATTCTTTTAGGACAATAGTCTGTTCTCTTAAATAATTATCCAATGCTTGCTTAGCTTCGTATTCCTTACCTAAATTATAACGTGGCGAGGAGACAACTAAGTCCACACACCCATCAGGTAATTCTTTGAGTACATTCAAGCAATTTCCTAGAAATATTTTGTCCAGCGGTAGTTTTTCTTTATCCATCGTCATTTAACTAGAACATCACTCATTTTTCTCCGGCCATCCAAACTAGGTAACCTAACATCCGATCTACTGGTGGCAAGGAATACACATTCAGGTCTATTGTGAGGGTTGATTGCACTAAGCTCATAAACTGCCATTGAATCCCATTACTCACACTACCATAAATCCTCGGGATGGGATGAGATTGCGCCTCATTAAACCGTTGAACGGCAACCATCTCAGCAATGCACTGACCAAAACCTGTTTTCAGATCGGTTCTCTTCGCTTCCACCACCACAACCGCTGGCGCTTCAATTTCTAGGACTGCTGTTGAACGGGTGAGCAAAAAATCACAGACCCCATTTAGCCCCACTGATTCATCCACATTAAATTCTTCCCCCGAAAATAAGCTTACCTGACGATCTAACTGTCGTCTTACTTCTAGCAGCATTGGGTAGATAATTCCTTCCGAACGGGCCTTCTCACTTCCCGATGTCCCTACGATTGGTAAGCTTTCTTGCAGATAACCTGAGAGAATGGGGGAAGGTGCGATCGCCTCTATCTCTGGCAAAAAGCTATCGCCCTCAACCACGGTCAAGTTGAAAGCTGTTTTGGCGCTGCTAATGGTTTTGAACTGACTGTAAGACATAAAATAACTTCCAGATAGAGTTCAAAGAAAGAATACAAGTTGACAATTGTCAATTGTCAATTGTTCAAAACCTACATTCCCATTGCCTGACCTGCCAACCAACCGGTAGTCCAGGCACTCTGGAAATTGAACCCGCCAGTAACGCCATCAATATCCAGAATTTCCCCGGCAAAATATAAACCCCGACAACGGCGACTCTCCATTGTTTGAAAATTCACTTCCTGCAAACTCACTCCACCACAAGTGACGAACTCTTCCTTAAACACCCCTTTACCTGTAATTTGATAAGTTCCTCGGTTCAGTTCTAGCACCAACTCGTGCAAGAATTTATTAGATAACCCTGCCCATCTATCCTGTTCGCTAATACCGACATTATACACTAACTGCTGCCAAAGACGGCGGGGCAGGGGCAGCGGACAGCTAGATGCGAGCGCCCGCTTGGGCAGTTGGGACTTGACCTGCAACAGCATTTTCCGCAATTGTTCTTGCTGGTACTGGGGCAACCAATTTACTATTAATGATGTCTGATAACCGCATTCATGCAAAACCCTCGCCCCCCAAGCAGAAAGTTTCAAGATCGCCGGACCACTCAACCCCCAATGGGTAATTAACAATGGTCCAGTTTGTGCTAACTTGGCTATGGGCAACTGCACTCGCACATTTTCCACGGAAACCCCTGCTAAACCTTCAATCCGATTTTTCGGGCCGTCCGCGGACCGTGGATCGGAAATCTTAAAAGTAAACAAAGAAGGAACGGGTGGGATAATCTTATGACCGTTAGCTGCTGCTAGTTGATAACCCCGTAGGTTGCTGCCTGTGGCCAAAAGGAGGCGATCTGCCTTTAACCGTTCTCCGGACTTCAACCCGACTACAAACCCATCCGGTTGCCGGGAGACGGAAACCACCGTTGCACCTGTACGCATATTCACCCCAGCGGCGATCGCCCCTTGCAGGAGACAATCTACAATAGTTTGGGAATCATCCGTAACGGGAAACATCCGTCCATCGGCCTCAGTTTTCAACTGCACCCCGTGGGAGGCGAACCAGTTAACAGTATCCCGGGGTTGAAAGCGGGTGAAAGGGCCCCGCAACGCTTTACCACCTCTAGGGTAATTTTGTACCAGCGTAGCGGGGTCGAAATAATCATGAGTCACGTTACAGCGTCCGCCCCCAGAGATGCGGACCTTGGATAGCAGTTGGACTCCCGCTTCCAATAACGTAACTTCGGTGTGTCCATGGCAAGTCGCGCAGGCGATCGCCCCAAAAACGCCCGCCGCACCACCACCGACCACCACAACTCGCTGCCAACTCATCAAATTTAATCTTCCGGTTCAAAATCCTCTTTTCCCACCCCGCAGACCGGACATACCCAGTCGTCGGGGATATCTTCAAAGGCCGTTCCTGGTGCTATGTCGCTATCTGGATCACCCTCTTCCGGGTCATAGACGTAACCGCAGGTGGTGCATACATATTTCTTCATGTTGGTGTTCTCCTCATCTTGCCTGGATCTTACCAGTTTATTACACCTGAATTATAGAAAGAAACCAGGTATATGGGAAAAACCTGGTTTCTGGGCGACTGGTGAATATGTCCGTAGCGAGAATCTCCTCCCATCTCAAAGAGTATTGTAATCTTCAAACTCCCAGCGACCGTATCGACTCAGGCGTGAGGCAATCGTTTTCCAGTCCGGCGCTTCCGCCTCATCGCATAATCCCTGAATCACCTGCCAAATTAGACTGTAATCATATTTGGGCAGCAGCAGATAATGCCTGCCCAAAACATATCCAGTTGACGACATCTTGTTTTATAACCAGCGAGGACTGCATACCATAAAGTCAAAGGACTCACAACCCTGAGAGTCCTTTGGTCCCACCATTGCCTGCACCAACAACCCAAAGCATTCAGCATCCTCTGGCGTAAACGATGGCAAGTCAACAGCATCTGGACTGTGTAGACGACGTAACTCAGCTTGGATAATTTTCATTGCTAGCGGCCCTAGGGAACAAAGTAATGCTTGAGGATGTAGACGATCGCCCCACAAAACGGCGTATATTGCCCCGCTGCATCCGGTCGATCGTACCCAACAGCCAGTTGTTGGATTTCCTCATTAGTGCAATCTTCTATACCTATCAATATCTTATCAATTGCTTTCCGACGCTTTTTTTGCAGCTTATTGATATTAAGTCCCAGACGTTCGATCGTTTCCTTAGCAGCAGCTTGCTTGTCCGGATCGTCCGTTGGCTGAATTTCTCCAGAACCCGTGTACTTAAAAAAATCCGCACAGTTAGCTTCTATTGGCGAAACCATCAGATTCTCATCATACCATTCTCCTTTCTTATGCCCGCAATGCACTGGTTTCGGGGGTGGTGTTTCACTTTCCCCTTGACAGGAAGCTAGCATATTCCTATATTCCAGTGCTAGATGGGGATGGGTACTGCGAGGTTTGAGATGTTCTATATGACAAGTTTCTCTTGTATAGCTTGTTCGCTATTTAATTAGTACAATAACAGCATTTAGTAAACCAGTTCTTAAACGTATTTGTTCCCATCAGCA
>JACOMV010000339.1 GCA_014324065.1 Hormoscilla sp. SP12CHS1
CTTACTAGAGGTTGTCGTTCTGAGGGTCTCAGTGCCGTGGCACCATCCACTCCTGCCGTCTTCTTCCCCTTGTTTTGCTCACGATTACTGATGGGCCCGCAGATATTCCAGAAATTGGGTTTTCCATAGAACCAGATATGGTGGCAGAAGGCGATCGGGCGACGATCTTGTTTGAGCTGAGTGCGCCAGCGCCAGCAGGGGGTCTGGAGGTAAATTGGATGGAACTAGACCCTGATGGTGCAGGTGACGGTCAATTGGTTTTAGAAGAGAGTACCAATATTGCCGATGTTCGGGGCTTAGTAGAGGACGACCAACCAGTAGGGGTAGTAGTGACGGTCGCCGAAGGCGCAACGGAAGCAGAACTGGTCTTGGAGTTCGACCAAGATGGGGTGCCCGAAGGTGCAGAAACTAGCATGTTACTTCCCTGAGCGAAACACAAGGACTACTTAATCTTAATGAGGACTTGAATCCCAGTTTTGATAACCTTAATTTCGATCGGAGTATGGTCTTCCGACCTGCTGGACCAATGACGATCTAAACTGTCAGGAGAGCGGCAGTAGGGTGTGTTCTTCGTTCGTTCCCAAGGTCTCCCTAGAAGGGTATCATGGATTGGGTATAGCGTAGCAAAATATTATGACTGGCGGGTGCTGTCCTCAAGAAAATCTGATTTCCAGATATGAACTGCTTGCCTTGCTAAATCACTCTGACGGTTGTATATAGAATCTGCTGTCCACTTCTCTGCTTTAATGATCGCAGTCAAAGTATAAACACTCTGCTGATATTTTTCTCGCTTCAGCTGATAGCTTTTTTCTCCAATCTCGCAATTCAAAGCAGGTTCTAATAGGGTGAGATTTCCTAGGCGATCAACCATTTCTTCTCTTCTAGCATCAGGAAAATGCTGCCGCCAGTCATCTGTAGGTTCTTGAGGCAGGATATGTTCTATTGAGAAATTATCCTCATTCACCTCCACTCCTGAAGCATCTGCCTCTAATTTAGATAGAATATACCGCACTAGTTTCTTTTTCTGTCCTTTAGTGGAAATGGCAAGCAAGGAAAAGTCTTGCTTAAACTTTTCATCTGGGACGTAAACCTGACGCAGTTCATTAAATACCTGTTGGGGACTCTTTATTTGTCCATTTTCGATCTTAATCGCTACCTGATTATAAACTGTATCCAATTCGTTAGGATTCAAACCGCTTACAATACTGTGGCGGAAGGAGATTGTTGCTACCAGTTTCAGCACGCGAGTAAAATCTTCAGGGCCAAAATGCTGATAGGCAGCAAACAATACTGGATAAACCTGTTTCACTCCCAATATTTTCAATGCCCGCACATGGGGATAGTTTTCTGGAGTTTTATTCCAGAATTCATCCTTGGAGTTGTCTAGGGCTAAGAATAAATTACTATATTTTTTCAGCTGGTCCAGCAAGTAAAAAGCTTGTTCAGGATCTGTGATATATTCCCGAACTAGCTTAAATAAGCGATCGCCCCTGACTCGATTATGCTTCATCTTCAGATAGTAGCGCATAAAGCTAGGAAACTTCTCCATCTTAACTGTATTAATAATTTCCTGCCATTGGGACTGAGCTATCTCGAGAACCTCTGGATCTTGAAAGAGGGAAAATAGATAGTTTTTTAGCAAATCAGTAGAACTTAGTTCTATCCCTCTCGTATTCAGCGTCTCGAAAACCATGTAGGCATTTAGTTCATTTTCAACGGTAATTTGGATAAATACTAGCCTTTCAGCTACTATCTCTGTAAGAAATGAAGCAACCTTTTCCCCATTCTGAATTATGCTCTTAATTTTATCTATATTCTTGGAGAAAAAATTATATGCTTGCCATATTTTTTGATTTGATTTCGTCAGGGAGCGGATATTTAGAGGCTTTCTCAGATTAATCAGATTGCTTTCATAGAAATCATTATTGTTAGCGTTCAAAATTAGCCGGCTGGAGTAATGGAGAGAACGCGGATCTTTATCACCTATATAGGTACGCCTGATAATTTCCTGTCGTTCTTGGTTAGCTTCCGGATCCACCTTTTTTTCTACAAGTTGTCGTAGCTTTTCAATCACTGCAATGGCAATGATACTCAGAGTTGCTAGACGCTGCTGACCATCAATGACGATCAACTCTTTTTCCGAGTCAGGAGAGCTTTGCAGGACAATTGCTCCCATATAATGACTTGTACTCGATTCCCAGTACAGCGCCTCTAGATCTTGCCAAAGATCTTCCCAGTTCTCCTCTGTCCAAGAATAATCCCGCTGGAAGAGAGGCACGCGGTAAATATTGCCATTACTTATTAAATCGCCAAAGCTAGCGGTTCGTGTATCCAGGAGGTTACGTGGCATAATTGGCTCTTCCTATCGTTCTTAAGTGACTACTAACACATCTTAGCATACTTGCTTCGATAATACAGAGATCTAGTTTCACCCTCGCGAGGTACATTTTTCACTTGGCACTGCCAGTGATACGCGATCTGCCCTAGGGCGCATCCCGAAGCCTGAGCGCATTAGCGAAGGGTCTCCTGGGGTTTTGGTGATAATTTTTACTTATATATACGCCAAATCAAGGCCTTAGCGAAGGCAGAGAGGAGAGCACTCGAGCACTCGCGGTTTAATAGTACCAATGATTTCGCTAGTCCTTCGAGAAATTGATGGTATGGCCAGTACTCTATTTTGGCGCCAGTCCCCTACTGTTTGCAGGTGGTGGGCGGTGCTACTTGGTAACTGGTTGGTGCCCACCCTACTTGCTGTTCTTAAATCTTTCTTTTGTGGCCTGAAATGCTTCGGCCATTACTGCTTGTATTCTCTCCGGATCCGGTCTCTTTCCTCCCATTATATCCCCAAAATATACGCTGGCCCCCTCCCCTAATGCACCGGTGTACGCTGCTGCCCAAATGGCCGCGATCGCACTCCCGAATCCTGGCACAAATTTGATTAATTCTCTCCCGATCGCCTGGGCTACAAATCCTCCCGCGATCCCACTTACTATTCCTCCTGCTTGCGATCTCGTCAGAGTCTGGCCGTACAATTTCCCTAGCAGTCCTACCATTGATACTTGTAATGCTGTTAGGACAGGCATCGTCGCCAAGGGTAATGGCACTGCTGCTAGGGTGGCCGCGATGGCGCAAAAGGCCAGTATGTAACGCCTCGCTACATCCCGGTACATATTGCCAATCTCGGCGATTGCTTCTCCATCTAATATTTGATGTATTGCTTGCACTTCCGCTTCCGGCAGCAGCTCGGCTATGCTATCTCTCAAGGCTTCTAATCCATAAAATACCGGATTGTATCCGTCCTCTTCTAAGGTGAAGTCCATTAATATTGCCCGCTCGCACAGTTGCCCAAATCCCTCTACTATGGCCCCATAGGCCCGCTGGACTTCCTCGTACTCGGGGGGATATTCTGGATGAGCCTCCCGTGTCCCCTCTTTTGTGCGAGTAGCGCTCCCAGGAGACACAGAGATCCCGGCAGGATAGACTTCATGCAGGCAGGTTACTGCTAGCAGACAGGGGATATGGGGATGTTTCTCTCGCAACTGCGTCCCTATTTGCCGCAAGCTCTCCGTGGCAAAATCGTTGATTTTTACTGTTAATATGAGAATCTTGGCTCGGCCACTCGCCTCTGATAGGTCCCCTAGCAGTTCCGAGACGATCGCCTTTGTCTCCTGGCCCACATCTCCCAGTCCCACTGTATCGGTAAAGATCAGCAGGGGCAACTCACTGGCAGGATAGGCATAGCGTTCTGTATGCTGGGTGTGGGGCCGAAACCCCTGGCCCACGATCTCCGCTGATACCCCCGTCAGGCCCCGGACGATGGAACTCTTCCCGGCCTGGGGTTTGCCGATCAAAATGGCCTCTGTGGTCGGTAGGGACCGCTCGACTCTCTCTAATATCTCTGCTACCCGATCTTCCCTGACGCTAAACCACTCTAACATCCTCTGGGCTAGGAGATCGACTGGTAAGATTTTCCTCAAGCGTTCTGTAGTATGCTGCCAAACCCCACGCTTCTGACTCTCCTGCTTGGCATCAGGGTTTGCTTCCGGTTGCTCTGTCATCGGAATTCATGCCCCCATCTCTTTATTCCTGATCCTGTATCTTATCCCATTACATCAGCCCGATCGGATGATGGCCTATCCTCCCTGCTCCCTGCTGCCCGATACTGGCGTTACTTCTAATGGCTCGCTTCGCTTTGCCAGGCGATCGCAAAATGCCTTAATCACAGGGTTAAAACGCCGAGCTGACATGGCTGGCATATACAATGCCTTGCGAAGCTTAGCATTACCGGTTTTACACAGACGTGTTTTGCCTCTAACCGTTGAGCCAGAAACCTGCTGCCTTGGTGTGACCCCAGCATAAGCAGACACGAGACTCGCACTTACGATAGTGCCAATCTCTACTGAGGTTTGTAGTTTAGCTGCTGTCAGCTCACCTACACCGGGAATCGATAGGAGCAACTTCTGCTGGTGCTTCAGATTCTCATGAGTATCTATTAGCTCAGTACAGCTTGTTTGCTATTTAATTAGTACAATAACAGCATTTAGTAAACCAGTTCTTAAACGTATTTGTTCCCATCAGCATCAGAGCAAGTT
>JACOMV010000340.1 GCA_014324065.1 Hormoscilla sp. SP12CHS1
TGATGGGAACAAATACGTTTAAGAACTGGTTTACTAAATGCTGTTATTGTACTAATTAAATAGCGAACAAGCTGTATACAAACAATAGCTACCCCCAAATATCACCTTTCAAAATGCAACATCACCTAAAGATCGTGTCACTACATATTTATTACTACCAGGGGGTAAACCTTTAGACTTTCGGGATAATTATCCAGACAATTAATCACTTTTATCGGTTCAAACTCCCACACTCCACTCCCCCACCCAGTTGGATATGGTAAAAATAAAAAACATACCCTTATGCTGTATAGGCAAGCATACAGCATACAGCGGTCATCTGTATGCTGTATGCTTACACCTATGCTACTACAGCACAAAGAGTAAATCAACCCTCCCGGACGGCGGGTCGAAAGCCCGATCTCAAAAGACCTTTTACTCTTTACTTTTAGATTGCTTCAAACCTGGCAACGCTACGCGCTTTTTCCTTCCCGCCTAGTGCAGTGCGGCAGAAATAATCCACTAGCTGGATAGTGGCTGTGGCTAAAGCTTTGCTCCAAAAGCATTTTGAATTTTGAAGAAAGAATTTTGAATTCCGCGCAGCGGCATTACATGTCCTTTTCGCCGAATTCGCGGGTCATGTGGTCAAAGGGCTGGTCTACAAAATCCGTATTTTCCACCCCAGCGGCTGCCGCTTGTTCTTTGACAATCTCTTTCATAATTTGGATTCCCCGCACGGTCGGGCCAATGGGAACTCCCAGGGAGTTGTAGGTTTCCCGCAGACCGAAGAGTACGCGATCGTCCAGCACGTCAGAGTCGCCAGCCACTAGGGCATAGCTGGCATAACGCAGATAATAATCCATATCCCGCAGACAGGCTGCATAGCGGCGAGTTGTATAGGAATTACCGCCAGGGCGAAGCAGTTCTGGCACTTCCTCATACAACCGGTCTGCTGCCTGCTTCACAATATTAGCCGCGTTACCATTGATTACTGCCGCTGTCTGCACTCGTGCCAGACCGCTATTAAAATATGCTTTCAGCCGGTCGATCGCATCTCTGTCTAGATACCGACCGGTAACATCATAAGTGGAAATCAAGCTTGTGACTGCGTCCTGCATGTAACTGCTCTCCCAAAACTGCATTTTGTGGTGGTTTACTATTTCCCAGCCCAGTTGTTGCCGTCGCACCGTCACCAGCGAATGACGAGCCTGCTTGACTGGGCTGGGAATAACTGTTGATTTTACTACAAAACACATTATCTATTTTGGGCAATTTTCCAGCCATGAGCTGGTCCGACTCTCATCCTCGCAGCGGAGGGGGCCCGGAGCGTGGACTGCATGGGGTCCGCAATCGCAAACACTAGCACAACTGACAGGCTGGATACAGAACCTGCTTACAACCGGTTGGCTCCAACCAATCTGTGGACTCGGACAGTATGCTCAACTCCTCTGGATATCGCAGCTGCGGGTCATTCCTTAACCAGATAGGCGGCACCATCATCCGATCGTATGCGGCAATGATATCCACCACACCGGGACGTTGCTTCAACTCCACCCGCTGTCCAGCACAATACGAGACCAGAAGTTCGTATAGGGACCAGAACAAACCAAAGAGACAGCTAGAGCTAAATCCATTTTCCTGACTGCCTTTTCATAAAATATGTAGCCGTTGATACTATATTACCTACTTCTGGGCTAGCTAAACAGCAAATTAGTTAACTTCGCTACAATTTTTAAAATTTGCGCTCTGACGCGCAAAAGGCAAAAAATTTGTAGTTATTTATACAAAATATCCGCACTACTATCCCTAGGATGAGGCAGGTAGACGGGAGCGGCCAACGGGGATGGGCGTGGGTTTGGTGGTTGTCAGCCCCACCGACTTCCATCCCACATGCACCAGATCGGATTATCATGATCTCGGAGAGTAAATAAGGAGTGAAGCATGCCAGAGACGGCGCAAGAAGTCTTGAAGATGATTCAAGACCAAGACATCAAGATTATCGACCTGAAATTTATCGACATGCCAGGGATCTGGCAGCACTGCTCGTTTTATCGGGATCTCATTGACGAGGAGGCATTCACTGACGGGGTAGCCTTCGATGGTTCTAGCATTCGGGGTTGGAAAGCGATTAACGAATCTGATATGATGATGGTGCCAGACCCGAAAACGGCTTGGATCGACCCTTTCATGGAAGAGCCGACTCTAAGCATGATCTGTAGCATCAAAGAACCCAGAAGCGGTGAATGGTACAGCCGCGACCCGCGCACTATTGCCCAGAAGGCGCTAGACTACCTAATTTCCACTGGTATTGGTGATGTGGCCTTCTTTGGTCCGGAGGCGGAGTTCTTTGTGTTTGAAGATGTCCGCTTTGACCAGACGGAGAACAAAGGGTACTACTATGTGGATTCGGTAGAGGGACGGTGGAATTCTGGCAAGGAGGAACCGGGTGGCAACTTGGCTTACAAGCCCCGCTACAAAGAAGGTTACTTCCCAGTGTCGCCGACAGATACTCTGCAAGACATGCGGACGGAGATGCTGCTGACGATGGGACAATGTGGGGTCCCGATCGAAAAGCACCACCACGAGGTAGCTACTGGCGGGCAGAATGAATTGGGTATTCGCTTTGCGCCTTTGGTGCAGTCTGCTGACAATTTGATGATCTACAAATATGCGATCAAGAATGTTGCCAAGCGCCACGGCAAAACTGTTACGTTTATGCCCAAGCCGCTGTTCAATGACAATGGTTCGGGGATGCACACTCACCAATCCATCTGGAAGGATGGTCAACCTCTATTTTACGGCGATGGCTATGCCAATCTGTCTCAGTTAGCATTGCACTATATTGGCGGTCTGCTCAAGCACGCACCAGCATTGCTGGCTCTCACCAATCCTACTACTAATTCTTACAAGCGGTTGGTGCCTGGGTTTGAAGCTCCTGTGAACTTGGCATACTCCCAAGGAAACCGTTCCGCTTCCATCCGCATTCCCCTTACTGGTAGTAACCCGAAGGCGAAGCGGTTAGAGTTCCGCTGTCCTGATGCTACTTGTAATCCCTATCTGGCATTTGCGGCTATGCTATGTGCTGGTTTAGATGGCATCAAGAACCAGATCGACCCCGGTGAATCCCTGGATGTGGATATCTATGACCTCTCTCCAGAGGAGTTGGCGAAGGTGCCTTCGACTCCCGGTTCTCTGTTAGATGCGCTGAAATCACTGGAAGCGGATCAGGAGTTTCTGACCGCTGGTGGCGTGTTTACAGAAGACTTCGTCGGCAACTGGATTGAGTACAAACTGGATAACGAAGTGAACCCGATGCGGCTACGTCCCCATCCCTACGAGTTTGCTATGTACTACGATGTATAGCTTTTGTCAAGTAGTTTGATAACAGATAGCAGCCACCTGGAGGGGTGGCTGTTTTGCTTTGGGATCTTCATGGGCGGTTTTTCGTTACAATTATTTACAGTAGTGAAAGATTATTCATATCCCGCCAACTATGTCGGACAATTTCACCAAACTGGCCTATGAAACGGTTTAGCAGAGCCAAAGTTATTTTGCCCGAGCACATAAAACCATTGGTTCGCGATTGCGTTCCCTGGTGGATCCGACGGTTGAGCAGAAGACTAAACCATTGCCGCCGCAGGTGTTACAAGAAGAAATGCAGCAAAGGCTGAATCGACTGATGGAAGCTGACTGGTCCGATGCCGAACGGGGCCTGTATCCGGCGAGTCTGCTGTTCGATCGCTCTTGGTCGGACTTTTTCCTTTACTATCCAATGATATGGCTAGATTTTCCACAAATGTGGGAGCGAGTCAAGCAGAAGAGATATCAAGAGTTTTCGCCAGAGATTGAGACAGAAGGCTATCCGGGCTACTACATGCAAAACTTCCATTAACAGACTGATGGCTATTTAAGCGAGATGTCAGCTAATTTGTATGACTTGCAGGTGGAACTTCTGTTTAATGGTACAGCGGATGCGATGCGCCGGCGGATTTTGGCTCCCCTGAAGCAAGGACTGACAGGGTTTAGCGGCATTTCCCCCAGGCAAATTCGGGTACTGGATGTGGCTTGTGGTACTGGCAGAACTCTAAAATTCCTGCGGGGAACTTTGCCAAAGACAAGTCTGTATGGTATGGATCTGTCGCCTGCTTACTTGCGGAAGGCAAATCAATTGTTATCGGAAATTCCCGGGGAATTACCTCAACTTTTACAGGGAAATGCGGAGGAGTTGCCCTATCTGGATAATTACTTCCATGGAGTCACTAGCGTTTTTCTGTTCCACGAACTGCCAGGTGGGGTGCGTCAGCGGTTAATCAATGAATGCTTTCGGGTGACTCAACCGGGGGGACTGTTGATTATCTGCGATTCAATTCAACTGTCTGATGCGCCTGAGTTTAAGGTGATGATGGAAAACTTTCCCGCCATTTTCCACGAACCCTACTACAAAAACTATATTAACTCAAGTTGCGACCTATAAAAATTTCTACGTCCCCGACAGCCATTTTTGGTAAATTTCTCCGCAAAAATGCCATTTATCACAAGGCAATTTTGGCCAATTTGGGCTAATTTGGGTTTTGAGGTTTTATAGGTAGCAACTTAGGTTATATTAGTGATGATTTGGACGCTTAGAGTCGGCAGGCTTCACTAATATTGAGTCTCATGTATATTTCATGAGCAAGTATTTGATTGCTCGTAAGCCCGCATGATGGCACCTTACCCTCATTCCCGGTGGCGTTTAATTCCCCTGGTGCGATCGTCTGGGCGGATCCAGATGGCGATCGACCGTTGGTTATTGGAGCAACACAGGCTGGGTTTACATCCTCCCACGCTGAGGTTTTATACTTGGGAGTCAGCGACAATTTCTCTAGGTTATCATCAACGCCAATGGCCGGAATTCTGGAATCACTTGACTTGGCAAGGTGTCCCGGTGGAGTTGGTGAGACGCCCGAGTGGAGGCCGGGCGGTGCTGCATCAGGGAGATATAACTTATGCTATAGTAACTTCGGGACTTCCTCCCAGACACCGGGAAGCCTACGAAAAGATTTGTGAGTTTTTGATTGCAGGTTGGCGATCGCTCGGTTTAGAATTACATTACGGTTCCGCAGGGCGAGGCTACATCCACAACCCCAGTTGTTTTGCTACGGCTACAGAGGCCGATCTTGTTTCTGCATGTGGCGGTAAGTTTATTGGTAGCGCCCAACTGCGACGGGGGAAAGCTATTTTACAACATGGTTCCATGCCCTTAGAACCCGATCGGGGTTTGTTTGCTCGGGTATTCGAGACTGAGGCCCCTGCTTCCGTGCAGCTACCGACTGGCGATGCTGCTGCGCAGCCGCTACGCGATCGGGGGGATGCCTTAATTAAAATTGTAGTGGAAGCTTTAACTGATGCTGCTAGTCGTTGTTTCGGAGTCGAGTTTGTGAGACAACCTTTATCAGAGTCCGAGTGGCAGGCTATTAGGCAGATGTCTTGTCAATTGCTTAAGTAGGAGTAGTTGTCCGATCGCTAAATAATTAGGGAAAATGCCTAGTTTTTACATATTGCGCGACCACCGGATTGAGAGTAAAAACAGTAGTTTTTACTTGCTCTTGCGGAGCTAATAAAAATCGCCTGACCAGAGATTTCATCGCCTTGATTAAGTCGGAAGGAGATAATTTTATTTTGTTTAACATTTGCGATAAGGCAACTGCTTCTTTTTCCTTGGCAAGCTGAACGATAACCGCAACTTCTTGCTCGCTTAAACACTGCAATTGTTGCTCTAAGCGCCAGCATAATGATTCATCTAAAATTGGCATATCGTATTGCAAAAAATCAGCGACTCTACCGCCAAATAATTCTCTAATGAGAGTAGCGGTTATATTCAACCATAGAGGGTTGCCTTCATAGGTATTAATCAGGGTTTCCCATGCTTCTTCATTTAATAACTGATGGCAGCTTAAAATATCTTTGGCTGCCATGCCTAAACTCCCTAAAACTAGGGTGCGAAGAGGTAAATTAAATTTTTCCAATTCAGCAATTTCTCTTGGTTTTTCGGAACTAATTAAGATTAAACAGCTATGATGAGGAACTTCGGTGATTTGTTGAAAAAATAGTTGATAATCTTCATAACCCGATCTGTATTGTCCGGCAAGTTGACCGCTGCTGAAAAGTGCCTGTACGTCATCGAGGATAATGAGAATACGATACTGCCGTAGGTGGTTGAAAAGTTTGCTTATTTGGGTTTCAATATTGTGGGTAATTTCTGATGAGTCGGAGAAAATTTGTAAAAGGTTGGTGAGGGTTGTTTCTAGGGTTGGGGAAAACCGGAGGCTGCGATATATGACATAATTAAACTGAGTTTTGATTATGTCTATTAGACCCATGGCAAGGGTGGTTTTGCCAATGCCGCTGATTTCTAAAATTGCAGCTATTCTCGTTGGTGAAGGAAGGCGATCGCCACTCTTAGACTCATCATTGATTATCCATTGTTGAAGGGTGGCGAGTTCGTTAGTACATCCGTAAAAGTTGAAAATTTCCGGTGCGTCGCCTAAGTCTATATGCAGTTCAGTTGGGGTTTCTTGGGCAGGTTGGGGAGATGCTGGCGATCGCGCTTTTGTCACCTCCGAACAATCTCGAGATCCATTAATATTATTATTGCTATTGACAATATTATTATTACTATTGGCAAATGCACCTTGTTGCACCAGGGCTCTAAAGTTAGATTGACTAACAGGTTCTCCTAACATATCTGAAAGCAGTTTCCATAACTTCCAACCCGCTTTTCTCACATGATCGGTACTAAATTTATATTCTGCTGCTATTTGGGGATATTTTTGACCTCGTAAAGTAGCCTCTAATATAGATATTTGCAGAGAGTCAAGACGTTTTCCAGTTTTCGCAAATATGCGATCGTCGATCCATTTCACAGATTCTTCAAACTCTATAAGTCTAGCAGCAGTCATATTTGGGCAAAAGACACTACCGGCACTGGAGAGCGTCTAATTAAAAGGATCCTCTGAAACTCTCACCCAGCAAGGGATATAGCTATTGGAGCTGAAATTACCGAAACTCCTGCCCTGTAAGGGTTTCAGCAGTTTTATTAATCGTGCTGAACCAGTGCCACACTACTACTTGACCACATTTTTTGACCATTGAGGAACTAAATACCATTTTTTCCCATTAATTCCCATTAAATTCCAAACCAAAGAATGAGCAAACTTCCCATTAAATCCCATTGCCGAATCTTTCAATCTTTGATATAGATATAGGTCAGAGCAAATAAGCTGTCGCCCATTTAAATTACATATGCTCGTTTTTGCTGAAATGCTTATGGGTCGAGGGCGATCGCGATTTTACCCTTATACACACACAGTGCGCGTAGCGCTAGCCCAAACATGCAGTATAGATGCGCGACAGCTTAGTTAGGCCAAAAACAAAAGCTAAGCTATAATCCTTTTGTGACGATCGTCTTTAATGATGGGGGCTACGGTTTAATCGAGTGGAAGCAACAAGATCATTATGGCGAGTCAGCTTTCATTAAGTTTGGCAATCCTGATTTAGTCAAGTTTGCGGAAAGCATGGGCTTAAAGGGATATAGAATCGAAAAATCGGCTGATTTGATTCCTACCCTCAAAGATGCACTCGTCCAAGAGGTTCCCGCCGTGATAGATTGTCCTGTATAATATAGCAATTGAAATCAGAAAGAAGGAAAAATTGAGAGGATAAGTTATAAAAAAATGATGAATTTACTAAGGATTTAGGGAAATGCCAATGAATGGATCGAATATTTGTATTAGTGTTGCCTTGATTACTCGTAACCGTCCAGAATCTTTGAATCGGAGTTTATCAAATTTACGATCGCAAAGCGTTCAGCCCTATGAAATAATCGTATCAGATGATTCCGATCCAGAACTTGCCTCACAAACAGAAGCCGTAGCCAAGAGTTGGAACTGCAAATATATTAGCGGTCCGCGTCGAGGGATGCAAGCTAACCATAACTGTGCTCACACAGCTTGCACTGGAACCCATATTCGCACAATGGATGACGATCACGAGTTTCCAGAAGAACATTTTAAGATTATTCAAGAATTGGTTGAATCAGATACTCATAGTGTTTGGCTTGTGGGTGAATATAATCAAAAGTCAACAGATACATCCATAATGCAATTACCAGGAGAGGTTCAACCTCGAGGATTTCGTAAACCGATCGTTAACTATGATGATTGTTATGCTATTAGCGATGGTTCTGCAATTTATCCGAGAAACATTATTAATAAGCATAAATTTTTGGAATATTTTAAATATGCAGGGGAATTGGAGTTTGGCGCTCGCTTGCAAATACTGGGCTATCGAATTCGCTATTCTCCACGAACATATATAATTCATATATCTGATGCATATCACGATCCCAGAGAAATCCAAGTTAGTTCATTTATTGGGTCATACTTGACATATGCGGTCTATAAAAAAAAGCTATGAGGAACAATAGAATGTCTAACTTATTTTTTAGCGGTAGCCCTAAAAAATTTCTTGACAAAACAGAGCAATAAATTTAACTTGTCAGATTTTTGGGAAACGTGGCAAAAGGGTAGGAGGTATGGAAAAATATTTAGATTAGGTAAGTACGATGAAATGAAATGATCTAATTATTCAATAAAAATGAAATGTAGTAGTCTTTTTCACGAGCGAGCAGTAACATCCCTGGCTTTTAGTCCTGATGGTAAAACCCTAGCAAGTGCTAGTGAGGATAAAAAAGTGAAGTTGTGGAAAAGAGTTTAAAAAAAGCGATCGCGCATACTGAAGAAATGAAGGAGCCTCCGGGGATGTACCGATATCTAGAGAATATCGCCCTGTTCAATGCCAGCAGCCGATAGATGTAGCGGGCGATCGTACTTTAGGGAGATTTAGTCGCAGGAGGAATTGAAATCCACGAGATTCTCCGCGACCATTTCTCTATTATCTAGGAACCTCAAGTGCGGGTTTTAGCAGAAGGGCTGAAGCCGGCCCGATCGCGGGCCGGACCGCTCGTCAATTAATATTAGACCTATGGGCAACATCTAGGGCGTGTCATCAATTAAGCCAGACGACAGCGGCAGCGAGGTAGATAGCACCTAGCCCGGGTCGCGCGCAGCG
>JACOMV010000341.1:0-6617 GCA_014324065.1 Hormoscilla sp. SP12CHS1
GTTTTAGTAAGTATAAATACTCAAGCATCCCTCGCAATTGTATGCTACATGATGTAATCACCGCAGAGCCGCTAATATTCCATTTATACTACAATTTGTCGTGCGGAATGTGGGCTATAAAGAAACCAGGTTTCTGGGCTATGGCGATCGGCCCCATCTGGCAGAAGCGCGATCGCAACAGCACTCGCGACATGAAAGGTGACTATTTCTAGATGGTATCTAGGTCTAATCCCATTTCCTTTAATTTAGCAGCCAATTGTTCTGCTCGTTGTCGCTCGCGATCGGCCCGTTGTCGCTCCTGTTCGGCCCGTTGTCGCTCGCGATCGGCCCGTTGTCGCTCCTGTTCGGCCCGTTGTCGCTCCTGCTCGGCGAGTTGTTGCTTTTCTTCGGCCCGTTGTTGCTCCCGATCGGCCCGTTGTTCAGCCTGTCGTAGTTGTGCTTGTTCTTCCCTGATTAAATCCTCCACCACTGGAGAGGCAAGCACCGTATTAACTGATAAAACCAGTTGGGGAAACTGCACGGACCTGAAGGATTGCCCTCTTGTATATTCTACCAGATCGTAACCACGCTGACCTCCAGGATTACTCAAAATCCATACTTGCTCCTTGTTCGGGTCTACTATCCAATATTCGGGAATATCGACCGAGGCATATTCAGCCCGTTTGCGGACATAATCTTCCCGCCAATTTTCGCTGGTGACTTCAACTACTAGAGTTGGCACTTCCCCAAAGTCTAGAATACCAGCACCCGGTCTGGAGCAGGATTGTTCCCAGAGTTCGGCAGAGCAAACTACCACATCTGGAATGCGAGATGAATTCGCTTCTGTTCTGACTCCAGTCAAATCTATGGCAATTAATGCTAGATTTTGACTGACAAAATGACGACTGAGGATAGAGGCGATAAATTTACAGATTCGGGTATGCAGAGATGTAGGCGTTGCCATTGGTATCAAATGTCCTCGGAATAGCTCGTACAGAACATTCGGTTCTCCCTGGTAGAACCGATATTCCTCAAATGTCATGGTTTTCGCAGGCGCTACTGACTGAGACATATCTCTTTTTCCTACCCTACTGACTCGATTATAGCATAACTTAAGATGCTTGATGGTTAATTGCAACGTTTTGAGGCGACCCCTTCCCCAATACCAGTCATTTCTGAAAGGAGCAGGCAACGCGGGTTCGGTAATCTGCTAAATGCTTGGCCTCATAGACAATCTTTACACCCCGCCGCTCTGCTAAAGCCAATATCAGGCTATAATGTTCTCGAACGTAGATGCGATCGTCGGCAAAATAGAGGGTATCCGGATTGGCATTCATTAAGCCACGGCAAACTTCATTGCTATGTATTCTCAAGTCAGTCTCTAACCAAAAGCGTTGCTTAACCGGTAGCGATGTTGATAACAAGTCCAGCCCCTGCGCAGCGGAGGGGGCCCTCCGCGTGGGCTTTGTTCCTGTAGCCCCACCCTTTAGGGTGGGGGCGGGGCAAGAGTTCTGCCAGGTTGTAACTAATTGGGGGCGACAATAGGCTTCGGGAAATAGGTACGAGGAAAATAAACTGCGATCGTCTACATAGAAGCCACTAGAAAAGCCGAGAGTAGCGACGCCAGTGAAACAAGCTGTGGGACAGAATAGATCGTCAACTGCACCAGAAAAATCTGCCCAGCCCCAAGGGTCAATTAAAACTGCTAGGGGTCCGATTTTTCCGGGTCCCAGTTTTGATAATTCTCTGGCTACGCCACCTTTACCAGTCCAACCGTCAACAAAGATGATTTGCCGATCGGGATAATCCGATCGCACGTTCTGCAAAGCCACTCGATCGATGCCTATGCCCACAAATAGAGATAAGGCCACCGCCACCGATCCCGGTAGTAGGCGACAAAGCCAATCTGCGATCGGGACACCGCCTCTTAAAATAGCTACAAAGAGTAACTTGCTAGGATCGGGGGTTGTACGGATAATAGCAGCAGCGAGGCGAGTAGCCGCCAGTTGCAATTTTTCATTGGCTAGTTTTGAGAGTACCAATTGCCAAAACTCGTCCTCCAGGTTGGGTTCTGGGCAAGGTTTTGACCAAAAGTTATTATGGCCATCATAAGCTAAATATTTCCGGAAATATTGCAGGTCTCTAAAGGGGTCAATTTCGGCCATAAACTGGGCGTATACGGGTTGAGACCAAAGATTTTTTCTGCCCAAATCAGTTAGTAATTTCATGTTTGTAGTAAGCGCTAAAGCGCTTATCCTATAATATCAAATCATTGACGGTAAATCCTGCTTGGGATAATTTTTTTTTCGCCCCTGAGGCGATCGCCCGGTCCTGGGGGTCATAGAGGAGGTAGATGGGGGATTTCAGATGCTTGTAGTTATAGAGATAATATTTATCACAAATATCTAAGCGATGCTGAATATTGATGCCATCAACGCGCCAGGGATTGAGGGTGATCTGCTGAAAGGATAATTGGGGATTCCCCCGCACCATTCTCCAGGCTAAATCGATCTCCTCCCCGATCGCCAAAAGGGAACCTTGCAGATTGTTTGCTAAATCCGGCACTATATGCCATTGTGTTTGCAAGGCTGCTCGTTGCTCTGGCAATTGCCATTGGCTCTGAATTTCATCTGGCTCGGTGACAATCATATCCTCACTAATGATAATATCTTGATGCTGCAAATTTTGGGCGATATCTTGGAGATCGGGAGGTAAGCGAATTAAAGTATGGGTAGAGAACTGGATGTCGCGCTCGGCAAGAATGGACTCAAACTGGGCAATTTGGGCAGGGCTGCGGCTATCGGCGATGGTGAAGAATCTCATCTGGCGAACTTGTAGCAGGGAGCACAGATGCAGGGCTAAATTTAAGATCGTCCGACCTGTAGTAATTTCATCTTCTACGAACCACAATTGACTGGGTTGAAATTGGGGCAGAGGTAGGATATGATGGGGACTGTGGGAATGGCTTTCCATAAAGCGAATCCCAGAAGCCCGCCTGCGGGTAGAACAGATCCAGCCTGCGGAGATATGCTGTTCTCTGACCACTTGATGCATCAGACCAGAGGGGATAATTCCCGATTCAGCTAAGCCAATAATTAAAGGCTCTCCCGATATCGGATTTTGACATGCAGATGACCGCAGCAGCTCTTGTAAGTGTTTTCTACAGGCGAGCAAATCGGGTTCGGAAGTTAATCCTAACTGGCCCAGGAAAGGAAAGCTGAGGGCTGTTTGGCGACGGGGATTATTTTCTCGTTGCAGATGATAGGTAGTGATTTGAGAGTTCATTAGGCACCTTAACTTTAACGCGACATTGCCCTCCCCGTGAGAGCAGGGGAAGAGCAACGGGAACGGGGACAAGCTTTAACCCGCAAGTTTATTAGCGCCGGGAATATCGCTGAAGAAAGTCTCCAATGTGACAATCCGGTTTTCGTTGATCAACTTGGCACCCATGAGACCAGTATTGTCAATCTTGGCAATAACTGCCACGTGACCGGGTTCCGTAGAGTCCAAAGGAACGGCAACGGACTCGCCTTTATCATCGATGACGACAATGCCACCGTCATAATTGCTGAAGGAGGCGTCTTTCTTCTCGCTAGCGTCCGTGTAGTTTAAGGTGCAAATGTAGAGTTCCGCCAAGTCGTCCAGCTTGGTGATTCTCAAAATCTCCTCGTTGTCGCCGCCCTTAGCTCCAACTCCGGCATCGCCGCTCAGTTGAATGAAGGGAAACTCGTTCAGGCTTCCCATGGAACCGCCTGGGTAGTTGTCGGAGAAGACACCGCCAGTGCGCGAGTCCTTGGCCTTATAGAAAGCCATCAAATCCAGATCGATATCTTTGGTCCATTTCAGGGTCACCATCAGTTGCTTGACGGAAACATATGCTTCGTCGCCCTTTTTCTGGAGAGTGACCTTAGCCTTGAGGTCTGCCATGCTTGACTCCTTTGTGAAAAGCTATCGCCAAAAGTGTACTATATTTGCAGGCCCGATTTCATCTGCCCTCCCCAGATCCCTCGGGTAGTCGCGGGATAGCGGTGCCAGGTGCAGACTATAGATCGGCGGAAAACTGTTGTAGCGAGGGGTGGTTGATGAATTCTGACATGGGAGGCGATCTGGCCGAACGGGAGACTAACTACTCGGAGGCTTAGGACGGTACTCGGAGGCGGTCGCGTCTTATAAACAAGCTTTGGAGGAGCAGCGAGTCCATTCGATGGTAACCTAATATATTGGAGCAAAAGACTGAGAAAGAGCCCAAACGTAAGCACACGGGTGCTTAAGCTAATGGAGAGGCAAAAGGGCAAATGCGAACAATGTGGACTGACATTCAAAGATGGTGACAAGTGGGAAGTGGACCAGATCTTGCCAACCTCACTCGGTGGTAAGGACCGGTACAACAACCTACAGTTACTACATGATTATTGCCACGACGCCAAATCTGCGAAGGATGGTAGTCATAATAGCCGCACCCGAGTACGGGATATCGAAACTGAGGAGCCGGATGAGGTGAAAGTCTCACGTCCGGTTTTGAAGACGAGTCGGAGGGGTGATCCTCTGGCTTAGTTTAAGCTGGGAGAACTTGATGAGGCCCTTAACAGCTACGATCGGGCATTGTCGATTAAACCGAAGCGTTGGGAAGCCTACTGCGGTCGCGGACTGGCCCTGGATGCTGCCGAACGGTTTGATGAGGCGATCGCCTATTTCGACCAGGCTTTGGCAATTGCACCGGGGGAAAACGTAGGACGGGCGTCTCGCCTGTCCGGGGGGAAAACGTGGATCTCTCGATAGTATGGTACGATCGGGGACGGGCGCTGTATAATTCAGAACTATGACCGGGCCCCGACTACGACCACGCGATCGAGTTGGAACTGGAGAATTACTGGGCCTGGTATCAGCGGGGTCTGGTGTTGAGTGAGTTGGGACAGATGAGGCGATCGCTAGCTTTGACTGGGCGATCGACCGGTAACCTGATTGGCAGCAGGGACTTTAATAGTTTACTGTCTGTTGAACCTGAATAAATCGTAATTAGAAATTAAAAAAATGCCAAATCCTTTTGAAGCCGATATAAGTTACAAGGAAGGATTACGTTGCTTAAAATCCGGAGAATTTGAAGCAGCGTATGCCCATTTTGATAGTCTGGTCAAGGACTGGCCCTTTGTTCCTGATGTCTGGGCTTGTCGGGCTTTGGCCCTGGGACATTTGCAGCGTTACTTGGAGTCTCTTGATAGCTTCGATCGGGCGCTGGAGTTTAATCCCGATGACGAGAGGATCTGGTTTAACAGAGGTATTGTCCTGCGGGATTGGGGAAAGGTGGAAAAGGCGCTCCTTAGCTTTGAAAGAGCAATAGAAATTAACCGGAAGTGCTATCAAGCTTGGGGGGAAAAAGGAAGTTGTGAAATGATGTTGGGGCGGAATAAAGAGGCGCTAGAGAGTTATTACCAAGCGGGAACAATTAACCCAGAGGACTACAAAGCCTGGGGGAACAGGGGCAATGCTTTCGTGAATTTAGGCAATTTTCAGCGGGCCGTGAAAAGTTATAAAAAAGCCTTGAAGATTAATCAGAATGACCTGGAATTGTGGTTTAATTACGGCTGCTGCTTGATGGCAATGGACAACAAGGAAGAGGCGATGGCGACTTATGACAAGGCTCTAGAAATTAACCCCCAGCACCTATCAAGCTTGATTAACAAGGGGATAGTGTTTTCTAAGCTGGAACGGCATCAAGAAGAACTGGATTGTTATAATCGTGCAATCGAAATAAATCCCCAAGAAACTCACGCTTGGAATAACAGGGGCTTGGCCCTGCGGAAAATGAATCGGGTAAAAGAGGCGATCGCTAGTTACGATAAGGCGATCGAATGCGATCCCAATAATTACGAAGCCTGGGACAATCGCGGTTATGCCTTGACGAAGCTGGGGAAGTATAAAGATGCTTTAGCAAGCGTTCAGAAGTCTTTGGAAATCAAACCAGATCACGTGAATGGGATTTATAACACGGGTTACTGCTATGCTTTCATGGGGAAGATTAAATTGGCAGTGGAGCATATATCAGAGGCAATCAAGCGGAATCCTGGGAAATATTTGCCAGCAGCAAAAACAGACCCAGATTTAGAGAGACTGCGCAAGAATAAGCGCTTTCAAGCATTCCTTGATGGTAAATTGAGTATGGAGAATTGAGAAGGGAAAATCCCCTCTGCCCTAAAGCGATACCCTAAAGCAATACCCTAAAGCGATACCCTAAAGGGTATCGCTACATGGACAAAGCCCGCCTGCGCGGGCTGAGTGAGTGTCTCTCGTTCCCTGACTCTGGCAGGGAACGGGCGAATGAGGCTCCGCCTCAGGTGTAAAATGTACACTACCGATATTTATCTCGTTCCCTGACTCTGGCAGGGAACGGATGAATGAGGCTCCGCCTCGGGTGTAAAATGTACACTGCCAGAGATGTTACAATAGATTTGCCGTGCAAGGGTACGAAACCGAACAAATAGCTACGGCGGATGATTACGGGAGTGAGATATTAGTTCAACAGGATAATAATTGGATAGAGACACCCTAATTGCCGAACTAGTGGTCTGTCAAGATGTAATTGACGGATATAACCGCTTCAATTTAATCCGAGCCTCCTCGGTGGTAAATTGCCAATCTAC
>JACOMV010000341.1:6741-7577 GCA_014324065.1 Hormoscilla sp. SP12CHS1
AGAGGATTTTACATGAGTATTTAAGTTATCTTGAACGACTATAATTTTCTGGGCTTGAGGAAACTGTTCATCGACCAAATATTTCATTTGATTAGCATAATAAATTTGAGTTCGTCGAGCAGTTACTTCTACATGTCTCCAAGCAGTTAACGGTTCAAAAAACATGAATAAATTACTAACTACTTCTCGCTGATATTCATAATCAAAGCGTTCCTGTTGTCCGGGATCAGCAGGAATAGGCGTTCTCGTTTCTGAAATTAGCTGTTTGCAACATTCATCAAAACAAACCAGGGGATAATCTGGATCATAAGCACGGGTATAGAGGTCTAAAACTTCTTCCATCTGGCAAACAAATTCGGGACTTTCTTGAGGAGGAATTACCCAACATTCCTGCAACCAAGGTTTAAGTTCGTTTTTTTTAATACCTGTCGTACTGTTTCATGAGAAAGGCTTTCTACATATCCTAAAACTACCATTTGGTCAGCGAGGATTCGTAAAGTCCAACGACTATATCCAGTCGGCGCTTTGCTGCAAGCTAATGCTATTAAATGAGCTGAGGCTTCCCCATCAATACGCCGTAACTGAGATGAGGGGTTCCGACGGGGGGTTAATGCTTTTTCTAAACCCTCTTCTACAAACCTTTGTCTTACTCTTTCAATGGTTCTAGTACTCTAATGTTTAAAAATTTGCTAATTTCACTATCTGTCCATCCTCCATCGGTTTGATTAATATCTGCCTTGAGTATGATGCGAGCATGATTAATTTTCTTTGCCGCTGCTTTTCCTGTTGTGGTTAGCTTTTCTAGACTTTGGCGTTCTTCTTCCGTTAGGGAGACT
>JACOMV010000342.1 GCA_014324065.1 Hormoscilla sp. SP12CHS1
ATAGCTGAATTGGGTCTGCATTGAGTATAGCTCTAGTTTAGCACAAAAATGTTCTACTTGTTTCCTGAACAATCTGTAATTGTAACGACTCCTGAATCACGACTGATGTTTGTTTCTGGTGAAGTTGTCAGCACTCAGAAAGTTATGCTTGGTTTCAATGTAGCTGTAGATGAATTATTGGCTTAAAAATCACCCACCAAACCCGGTTTTGCAGAAGTTACCGGGTTTCTTACTTAACCTTTATCCTGAAGAAGATTTGGGCGGCGCATCCCGAAGCCTGAGCGCTTTAGCGAAGGTGGAGAGGAGAGCACTGTCCGCAGATGTAGATTATTATCGGCAAGCAAGGGATAGAATTGCTCGGCCAGGACTGCGTGCAAATGGGCATCATTTAAGTAGAGATGCCATTTAGCGATGTCTATGTAGACTTTGTCGCCAATTTCGGCAGCAAGTGATTCAATTGCTTCTGTCGTGTTCCAGTTAGCCATAATAGCGATCTAGTATGATATCCTAATTAAAGGAGCAAATCCACCCCCGATCTCAATATAGCACATTACTGCCAGTTTGTAGTCAGGACTAAAGTCCTGACTACGATTATACTATCAAGGAGAATAGATAGCAATGGTAACTTCTACAATTGTCTCAAAAGAATCAGAAGTCATCACGCTAGATGACTATATGCGCAACCCCCCAGATATGGAGTGGGTGGATGTAAGGTTAGGCTCTTACTGGAAAATTTACAAGGAATCTAATGAACAAGGAGGAGAAGTTTATACAGATGCGCCCTGTCGTACTATTGGCAGGGGACGTAAGCCTGATGTTGCCTACCTCACACCGGATCTGCTGGCCCAATTTGGCAATGAGGCTGTGCTTCCTCAGAGTTTCCCCTTGATCGCTGAAATAATTTCACCTACAGATCGTGGAGAAGAATTCATCGGCAAATCTCAAGAGTATTTACAGTCTGGTTGTCAGGAAGTATGGCTAGTGTTTCCTGAGAGTCGTTGGATAATTGTGACTACTACCGACTCACGACAGCTATTTGTTTCCGGTGAAGTTGTCAGCACTCAGAAAGTCCTGCTTGGTTTTAATGTAGCTGTCGATGAATTATTGGCTTAATTGATATGGGTACATTCACCCAGAAACCCGGTTTCTTACTTAACCTTTATCCTGAAGAAGATTTGGGCGGACTGTCAACAGCTGATGTTTGGGAGTAGGAGGCGATCGCAAAGACATAGACTCCATGGCCCAACAGCAGCAGTAGCCAGGTGAGGGTAAACCAGTGTACCCACAGCAGGGTTTGGGGTCGCAAAATGTGGAAGAACCACAAACTAGAATTGCTGGCGGCAAAAACCGCTACATGGAAGGCAAAATTCATCCGATCGTCCAAACGTCGGTAGTCGGGGTTGCGGCGATCGGGTTGACAAGGCCATTTCGGAGGCATAGGCAGTACAAGCAAAATCGGGAGTAGTTCTAATATACACAGGTTGTCGTTAAATAAAGTTAGAATTCAGTAAGAGCTGTTAAACTGGTTAGATTGTGTGAAGAACAGGCACTACTTTCGCAAGCCCAAGCTAAAACGCCGCTCTCACGTGGCGATCTCCGTTTTGCTTGATGCCGATGCGGCTTTTACGGCCTACCGGCTGCTGCAACACCACGGCATGTCACCTGAGTATTTAGCCCTTGTGGGCACTGAATACAACAGTCCGGAATGGGTAGGTCTGTTCAAACCGACCCAAATTGCCCTGGGTCAAGCCTACCGTCTGGCCATCTTTACTGGAATCTCTGGCTTGGTACTTACCGGTACCCTAGCGGTGGCCTATCAGCTAGGACTAATTCCCCTTGAAGATATCAATTGGTTGCTGTTCGTTCCAGCTGTTAGTCTGTTATTAGGCTTCTGTGGAGCGGCGATCGGAGCTTTAATCGGTTTCTTCGGAGAAGGCAACACTGCCAGTTTTTATCGCCATCAGCTGCGTCAAGGTCGGTACTTGTTAATGATCGAGGGACCAGAAAAGATCGTCCGCCGGGGAAAGGAAGTTCTCAGCCAATACTCTACTCCCAGAAGATTCTAGATGGCCCGATAATCTCCGGACTTGCCGCCGGTTTTGCTCAAAAGACGAATCGATTCAATCTGGATCGACTTTTCCAAGGCTTTGGCCATATCATAGAGAGTGAGGGCGGCCACAGAGACAGCGGTCAGGGCTTCCATTTCCACACCGGTTTCGGCTTTAGTTTTAACTGTAGCTCGAATCTGATAACCAGGCAACTGGGGGTCTGGGGTGAGTTGGACCTCAATTTTCTGCAGGGGTAGGGGGTGACACAAGGGAATCAACTGTGCTGTTTGCTTTGCTGCCATAATACCTGCTATCCTAGCAGTGGCTAAGACATCGCCCTTGGGGGCATTACCGGATTGAATGGCGGCCAAGGTTTCTGATAACATCCGCACCTGACCGGCAGCTACCGCTTCTCGGACAGTCTGGGGCTTAGGGGAAACATCCACCATCTGGGCTTGTCCCTGCTGGTCCAAGTGGCTTAAAATTTTTTCTGAAAAATTTGTTGTCATTCTGAGATCCTGTGTTAAGATAGTTTATGTGGAGGTTAGGGATTACCCAAAACATCCATCCCATCTGGACAAGGGCTTGTAGCTCAGTGGACTAGAGCACGTGGCTACGGACCACGGTGTCGGGGGTTCGAATCCCTCCTAGCCCGTTTATGTAAACCGTTTGTAGTAAACGCTAAAGCGTTTGCCGTTCGTAGTAAACGCTTTAGCGTTTGCCGTTCGTAGTAAACGGGTGTGGTCATAAGTAGTTGATAGCCGGGTGCATCGCCCGATACATGTATATAGCCCGCGCAGGCGGGCTTTGTTCGTGTAGCCGGGCCCTTTAGGGTGAGGGCGGGTCCGCCGAGTACCAACGGGTTTTGACCACACCCGTAGTAAACGCTTTAGCGTTTGCCGGTTGGGTTGAGGCACGAAACCCAACCTACGGGAAAACCGGTAGTCAGGGAAACATAACAACCGGTCGTTGGGCGATCGAATTTTGATGATAGGGGCATTCAATCGGGTTTGATATAATTATTCACTTCTGAGTTAAATTGCCGTTGTAACTCTTCCCAGGTTTCATACTGCCTTAGTAACTCCTCGGCATATTTTTTCAGGTCGATGAATAAATCGCCTTCAGCGTCATATTTGGCCACACCCTCACCGGTATAATAGGTAATTGGCTCCCCAGCACGATCTCTAATGGTGATGACTTCTGCTAATTCTTTAGCTGGGTCATGTTCTGGTAGCAGGGTGACTAATACTTCCTTCTTACCATTACGGTCGGTTAAGCAGTTACCGGGCATGCGATCAGCAACACATAAGATCGGATAATTGTGCAGGTAATCGCTGCCGATATACCTTAACTTTCCTTCTGTGTGATACCGTTGGAATCTAGCAGATACTTGCTGACAACGAGTTTGGGGGTCGTAGTCCGAAGGAACGAAATGTTCTGTTTGCCACAGGAACATCGGAATGGTTCCCCGTGAAGTCTTCGCCATTGTAGCTGGCTTACCGTTCCTCTCACCACAGATGAATTTGGTTTGTCTGAGGATTTGGGATCCAGTTTGTCTGAGGGTGGGAGTCGGTGCGGGCGTCTGTTTGGGAGTCACTACGAGAGTCGCTGCGGGGGTGGGACTGCTGGTGATTGGGTCTGCTTCGGTCCTAACTAGGACCGCGATCGCGTGCAAAAAAACTAAAGCTAGGGTTCTGGTTTGCATAATCGCACCTCTGCTGAAAGTATATGTTAAATAGTGTACTCCGTTCGTAGTGTTCCGCCATCGCGTTAATGCCACTCTTCCCAAAATGTCCGCACCGCTATAGCCACAAGAATAGCAATTCCCACCATTCCGGGCACTATTAAAATTCTGATCGACCAATCAACCCACTCAGGCAGCTTCTTAGTATTATCTGCGTCATCGTTGTCTTTTTTGTCTGGAACATTAGCTATGGGCTTTTGTCGGACTTCTGGGGCGGTTCCCTTGAGCTTACTCAGCACGGAATACGAAGCCCGATCGCGAAAAACTTCTATGGAAGTGCCCCCTCATAGACAATTTTATAGGCATCTGGTTGATTTCCCAACTCGGTCGCCCCTTGGGAGACCACCTGATAGTTAGAAAAGTCTTGTATTTCCCGCAGAGCTAAATTTTTATATTCCTCCAGACTCATCGGTTCTGAGAATTCCTGAATGGTTATCATCACTTCTGGAGCCAATTTATCCCCACTGGCTAGCCCAATAAACCTGGCCACTTCCGTTTCTTTCAGGATGGAATTTTTTCTATTTATCTTTTCGGGGTTCCAGTCTTCAGGGTATTTAATTTTTAGCTGTTGCTCTGGTTCAGAATATACCTCTAAAGCTGTTTCATTACCCTCCCTTAGGAATTATATCTGTCAAGGCCCATACTACTGCACCCAATACGATCGCGACTCCCAGGGCGATTAATATTTTCTGCCATCCACTGGCTCCGCCTGCGGATAGCGTCGTTGGTGCCATATTAGACGTAGGCGACCCCGATGCTGTTGGTGTGGATAAGATTGTTTTCTTCGCCAGCGATCGATCCATGGCCTCTCGGGGCAGGTCACAAATTACACAATATCCTCCCGAGTTTTCTTCCGGTTCATGGGGTCCAGTGCCATTGTATGCCCGATCGTTATTTTTCGGATCCCCATCGCAGGTCCAATTTCCTTGGGGTTTCAACTTCCTCACCTCCCTAGAGACTCTCTCAGTCTACACGGATGACTAGCCTAAAATCTACAGCTTGGCACGGGGCTGTAAGGTGGATCTGGTCGAAATTCCTGCTGAACCGGTGGCACGCTGTCTTTCTCCTGCGACCTCAAAAGATTAATCCAGTTTGGCAGACCCTCGATGATGGCCGCTATAATTACAGCGGCTGCACCCACAATTATTGCTATCACCTGAAGTTTATCGCTGCGCGACCATCCGTTGGCCATAACTCTCACCACATTACAGATTGTTCGCTATTTAATTAGTACAATAACAGCATTTAGTAAACCAGTTCTTAAACGTATTTGTTCCCATCAG
>JACOMV010000343.1 GCA_014324065.1 Hormoscilla sp. SP12CHS1
TTAAGGACCGGAGTCTCTCCCGTACCTGGAGGGGGGGATTTGGACCCCCATGAATACCAAAGTTGCTGGCTTATGAGACTAGCCAGGCTTTCACTGGTTACAGTTTATACCTGAACGAATCGCACGGGAAGGTCAAAATATGGATTGCGTTCGGTTAGTATCGCAACAATCAATTTTTTGAAAGTATCCAGATGTTCGTCGAAAATACGCGAACCTAATGCAGTCCAAAGACTGCTGCGTTTCTCAACCTTCCATATTCCATTTTGAAGCAAAATTGGACTGTCATAACCTTGAAGAACATCTCTAATTTTTGCGATCCAACCAGAATAATTTTCAGTGGTTATTTGGCTCATAATTGAGATGTCGGCCTCATTTTTATCGTGCCATGCACCAACTAAATTCGCCAAAGCAAGAGCATTGGCATATCGATGCTGACTCCAGTCTGTTTCCGCTGTTTCAGACGGGGGCACGGTAAATTCTGTAGGAATCTGCGCAAAGGCTGGTTGCTTGAATGCTTCCTTCAAGTCTTCGGGAAGTTTTTCAGGGGTGATTGTTCCCGCATTCTTATTGGTCGATTGCACTTCATCAACTAATTGTGTCCAAATATAAGCTGCATTATCCCTGGAATACTGACCGATCAATGAATGCAGTAGTGCGAGGGTTACGCCTGATTTGATATCCAGATCAAATCCTAACAGATGGAAGTGCTTTAAAAAAGCATAAATAGTTTTGTATTCTACATCATTGTCGTCGTTTGCCTTCTTGATGTTTGTCTTAAATGCCTCTATTTTTGTGCGTTTGCCATCATTGCTGACTTTAGCGAGATATATATTTTTGAAGAATTCATCAGCGTTATCTAACGACCGAGCCCATTCCAAAACTGTACGAGTATCCTTGGTGTCTGTTACATTTAATGGCCCAGTTATTAGAGCAAATCTATCTCGACCTTTAATAAACACTTCTGGATTATTGAAGTCGTCCCAAGCAGCCTTTATGACTTCACCAAAAGTCTCGTCATTCTTAGTGATGTTGATCGAGCGTTTGATTTGACCGAGGAGCTTGCTTTGTTCTCCTGTACCAGGATTTTCAACAAAAACGATTACATCATCTGTGTTATAGCCTGCCGATTTACCTTGCAACCTGATTTTCTTAATCGGCCAACATGGCAAGCATGGTGCATATCCACCAGTCAGCATCAGCGCAACAAACGTTGCTTGAACATGGGCCTCAAAATGTGGGCCACCCCCTCCGGTAGAAAAAGGGTTGCTAAGTTGTTTTATGTCCTTGCTCATTTGTTCTCATTATTCCGATCGACTGCTGATAATTGTACCGCATTTCCTTGGCAATACCCTCTAAGTCTGATAAAGGTTACTTTCTCGGGCTTAGGATATACGATATTATATGAGATGCACCCTACAAGATTAAGAAAAAGGGTAGGAGCAATTGCATTCTATTTCTTTTCCCATTCCCATCATACACCTAATTAATTCACTTCCCGTGTAAAATTCATAATTTATTCACGATTTCCCCCTACTCTCCCGGGTTTCTTTTCCTTCTCTCGCACATTGTCGCAGAAACCCGGTTTCTTTTCACATCTTGGGTCCGGCGGGCTTTCGACTGTGGGCCAGAAACCGGGTTTCTGCTACCTACTGGAGCCCGAAATGCCAACATTATCCGAGAAACCCGGTTTCTTATCACTCCGAGATGCTATTAAAATCCCAACTTTGCCTTAACTGCTTCTAAACTAATGGTTTCTCCTGCATCTGCTTGTCTTATCCCTTCTTGCAACTGTGCCATAAATTCCCGATCGCTTAAAATTTCCATCGTTTCCAAAAGAGATTCAAACCGCAACTCATAGCTATGATCACCGGTGCCATCCTTGGTGATAATGGCTGATTCGCTTACCAGCTTATTCGGCAAGTCGGGCAGTTGTTGTTGAGCTTCAGTATCTTGTGACATAATAGTTTTAGCATTCCCTAAAATATTTTGGCGACGAATCCAGTTATGACTTCGTTCAATGGCGCGTTTAGTGACCAGATCGACTGGGCGTTGCAAGAGTTTTTGGAATCCCATTTCAATAGCTTCGAGGCCAAACATGGTAATTCTCGCTTCGGGGTGAAAAGTAACCAGAAGGTCGATATCGCTATTGAGATTAAAGTCATCTCTGAGGATGGAACCAAAAACAGCCAGTTCAGTAATTTGCCACTGTTTACAGACTTTGGCAAGAGTAGCAGGAGAGATTTGAAGGCGTTAATAGATTTGTTCGATCATGGAAATGTAATACAATTTTGGAAAAAGAATGCTACAATTACTTACAACATTATTTATTAGTCGGTTTTAACCGACTTGGCGCCTCGAAACCTGGCTCCCGCCTGGGAACGCGGGGGTTTGCAACCCCCGGCGGGATAACAGCGAAGTGACTTCGTCGTATACTCTATTTTTATCCACTAATGCATTCATCTGTTTCGACTGACTTTTGATGATTTTATCTCTCTCATATTGTAGCATATCGGGTGGCCGATCGCATTTAATTCTCTAGCAAATCAGCCATTGAGCACCATCCAAATCAGAAAGCCCAAAATTTGCTCGACCGGCGGCAGTGGATAATCCGTCAGATCGATCGCAACAGTTTGTCCTTCTAGCTTAAGAAATCGCCAAACCGTACCACTGGTCACCGTTCCGTAGATAGTTGAAATCGGCTGCTGCTTCTGTTTATTAAAGCGTTGAGCGGCTACCATCTCGGCTAAACATTGCCCCAGTGCTGGTTTGAGGTCTTCTTTTTTCGCTTCTACCAAAACGACCGCCGGATCCTTAATAAATAACTGCTCTGGAGAGCGGCTAATCAGAAAATCGACATACCCAGTCAAATCAACCTCTGGTTGCACGGTAAACTCTTCACCCGAAAAAACACTGATTTCTCCTTTGAGTTGACGTTTTACTTCTAACAATACTGGATTGATAATGCCTTCCGATCGCGCCTTTTCACTACTCACCGCGATCGCCCAAGGAATTGTTTCTTTCAGGGTATCTTTCAGCAAGGCCGTGGGATTGACTGGCGAAACCTCTGGCAAAAAGCGATCGCCTTCCCTGAGAGTGAGTTGAAAATCTTCTACAGCTTTACTGAGGGTAAATTTACTATAAGGCATAAATATTTTTCCTTCACTCTAGTTACTTGACTAATGTATTCATCTGTTTAGACGGTATTTTGATTATTTTATCTCTCTCATATTGTAGCTGAGATAGGGAGCGATTGCCCATTTTACCTCCATCCATAGGGGCGAATTATTAAAATTAATCGCTATTTTTTGAAGGTAATGAGCTAACTTGAGATCGTCAGTAAGTACGAGATATTTGTCTCTAGCAACATTTATTATCCCACAATCCGTTAAGCCAAACTTAGTAAACTTGTCTGTTTTGACAACTTCTTTACTTTCCAGATAGAATTCGTTTAAGCGATCTACTCCTTCTGCAAATACAGACAAACACCGAGAACGTTCGGGTTCCCCCAGCTGATTCGCCAGGCTGTTAACCTCTGTTAGGATATTTGGAGTTGTTACTATTTTGTCAAAGTACGACAATATTTGCACTAATGAATCGTAATCTGCTGGCAAAAATTTTTCGGTTCGATTAAATCGTGAAATTCGCTCCCGGTTAACAGTGCCAACAAACCACAACAACAGGATATTTGTATCGATCGAAATCCCTTTTTGTTTGTACTGCCCAAATAGAGACCGGATCGGTTCTTTCATAATTCTCTGATTTTCATCGACTGAACTTCGCCAGTTTCTGCATTTATTTGAAATACCTTATAGTCTCGTTCATCAGGCGACTTGGCAATCAAATCGACAAAGCTATCCTTAGTTCGATCTACGGGTAAATCCTAAGGTAATAAACCAGGATTTTTTATTTTCTGAAATTTTCGCTTCTTCTAGCCTTAAATCTTGGATTTTAAATCCCATCATATCTTCCAAGCTTGCCAAATGTTTTTGGGCAGCAACTACTGCACTTCGGACATCAAGACTCATCAATTATTCACCTTTTTCACTCATCAACTATTTAGCTAGCCCTTCCCTTATGAGTTGAGCAATAGGAGTTTGCTCAACTCCTTACTATGCCAGGGAGCATCTCAGTTTTGTAATTTAGCCCCTCCGCTGCGCAGGGGCTTTGTGAGTGTAGCCGGACCCTTTAGGGTTCGGACGGCGACGGCAAATATGAGATGCACCCGGTTTGGGCGCCGATCGCCCAGAAGAGTTGCACAAATGATGGCTACCGTGCTATACTATAGTATAGCACGGTAGCATGGTAATCCTCGTCGGTCAAGAAACCGGGTTTCTCTCGTGAGAGCATTGAAATATCGTCGATCGCCTGACAAGAAACCGGGTTTCTCGCCATCACGCGACCGACGATCTAGAGCTTCGGTCCAGTAGAGGGGGTTGACAAAAAAATGAAACTGTGTATATGCCCGATCGCCAGTTCAGTAGAACAGATTTTGGAAATATACGTATTTTTCGTGCATGCACAGTAGTTGAAATTTGTCAAGTATTATTAATGGACCGACGGCGCTTTCCACTATTTTATCCCCAAAAGAGCGGAGTGGTTACCGCAACCCTATGCGATCGCCCGGGAGTTCCCACCGCGATCGCACCGCAACCACCGGTTGTAGGGCCGCCAGAAACCGGGTCGATCGCTGGGATGATCTGCTAGCCCAGAAACCCGGTTTACCGTTCCGGAAAAATCGGTAAAAACCGGGTTTCTTAATTCACGGGCTAAGATGTTACCTCTCCCACCTGCTGCTGACAACGTTCCAGATATATTTTAGCCACCTTATCGGAGGGGTTTTGCCGCAAACAATCTGCAAACAGTTGTGCCGCTTCATCACATAACCCCATATTATAGAGCAACCACGCTCTTTCAAAAGCCGTGCGCGTCACTAACTTCCCCTCTCGCACTGGACGCGGATCCGCATCAAACACAGTCACTTTTTCTGATTTGCCCTTCACTTTTGCCCGATGGATCAGCGATCGCGCGATAAATAGCTTGGGATGCTTTCATTACTGTCGCTACCCGCCTCTGGTTCAAACCAGAGGCTAATAGCTAAAGTCGGTTTTAACCGACTAATAGAATGATGCTTGAAATAATTGTAGCATTTTTTTTAAGTTAAATCATGGCGATGAAGGTTGGGACTGTCTGGTAATGTTGCTACACCTCTACAGCTTTACAGCTTGTTCAGGAAACAAGTAGAACATTTTTGTGCTAAACTAGAGCCAATTCAGCTATGGGACGTTACTCTCTGGACCTTAGACAAAAAGTAGTCACTGCTTATCAATTGGGCAATGCGGCTCG
>JACOMV010000344.1 GCA_014324065.1 Hormoscilla sp. SP12CHS1
CAATTTTGGCCAATTTGGGCTAATATCGCGCTGCGCGCGACCCGGGCATGGGTTTTGAGGTTTTATAGGTAGCAACTTAAGTTACTATATCAGGCATCACTTCCAGTTGCGGTAACAATTTCTCTACCTTTCCTACCTGAAACTGTACGTTTTCAATCTGATTTAACTTGACATTAATTTCTGCTTGTGCTATTGCTTCAGGCTGCAGTTCCAAGCCGATCGCTTGCCCGACCCGCCGTGCTAAGGGTAAAGTAAAGGTACCAATGCCGCAGTAAGCATCAACTAACAGCTCATGCTCTTGCAACTGCAATTCCTCGACTATGATATGTAACAGGGCCTCAGCAGCTTCAGTATTCACTTGGAAAAAAGTATCAGGTCTGAGCTGGAACTGCAACCCGGCAAACTCCTCTCGCAGAAAAGCTTGTCCCGCAAGACAGCGAGTTTCTTTGCCAAATATGACATTAGTGCGATCGGGATTATAATTCAAACAGACGCCCACTAAACCGGGATAGCGCTGCAACCACTCTTGGGCCTGCTGCTTAATTCCAGGTAAATTACCATCAATTACCACCAAGGTTAACAAGATTTCACCAGTACGTCGTCCAATGCGCAGGGCCAAGTGGCGCAGTTGTCCCCGGTGACGCCCTACGGTCCGCGGACGGCCCGAAAAATCGGAATAGACTGGCAAACCGAGTCGCTGCATATCTAGTTTCACTTCTGCCAGCAGTGCGTGCAGGCGCGAGTCCTGTACTGGACATTGATTCAGATTAACAAGCTTGTGACTGCCCTTTTGGTAATAGCCAGCTTGGACCTGACCAATAGATGATAATCCCAAGGGATAAGTAACCTTATTGTGGTATTTGAGGGGCGCGTCAGCAGTAAGAACGGGATCCACTTTTGCTTGAGAGATGCCCCCAATTCGTTGTAAACTTTGCACGACCAGATTGCGCTTGGCTTGCAGCTGGTAGCTATAATCAATATGCTGCCACTGACAACCGCCACATTTATCGGCCACAATGCAGCTGGGACAGACCCGATCCCCGGAAGGGACTAGCAACTGGTGTAACTTGCCGTGGGCGTACTGGCGCTTGACTCGCACCAGACGCACCAGTACCCGATCGCCGGGCAGGGTATCCGGCACAAACACCACCCTTCGATGTACTCGGGGAGCGCTACTCGCACTACCCCTCGCACATCGCTGCCCGAACCGCCCCACCCCCTCACCCCTCACGCTCAAATCGGTGACAGTGCATTCAACCAAATCCCCTTGTCGCCATTGGTCTGACGGTTCCTGATGGTCGTGAAGATTGTCGAGCATTTTCTCCTCTCTTTATTTCTGTCCCGGAAGCCGTTAAACTACAAATGATATCCTTAATATCACAATAATCATGAGTGTAGTTAGCCAAGTAATTCTCCAAGCCGACAACGAACTGCGATACCCCAGTTCGGGCGAACTCCAGAGCATCCAAAACTTCTTGCAAAGCGGGGGACAGCGGATGAGCATCGTCGAAACCCTAACTGAAAACGAGAAAAAGATTGTCGATCGTGCCAGTAAAGAGCTGTGGAAGAAGCGCCCCGACTTCATCGCCCCTGGAGGAAATGCTAACAGTCAGCGGGAAAGAGCCCTCTGCCTGCGGGACTATGGCTGGTATCTGCGTCTGATCACCTACGGTATGCTCGCTGGTGATAAGGAGCCGATCGAAAGCATTGGCCTAATTGGCGCCAGGGAAATGTATAATGCCCTCGGGGTACCAATGCCCGGAATGGCCGAAGCAATGCGTTGCCTGAAAGAAGCTTCCCTCTCACTCCTGAGTGCCGAAGAAGCCACCGAAGTCGCCCCCTACTTTGATTACCTCATTCAAGGCATGTCTTAATTCATTGTCAGTTGTCAATGGTCGGTTGGTAGGGTGGGCAATGCCCACCATGTCAGTAAAGCCCGCCTGCGCGGGCTTTAATTGCGATCGATGTCCTCTGTTCGCTGTTAATGGTATTATTTGCTGACAAGTATAGTTTTTTTGTCTCGGTTGAGCTAAAAAACTATACTTGTCATGTTCAAAACCTCTCCTTCGAGCTAAAAACATGAGGACTTGCACAAGGACGGGATGTATGTTGACCACGTACTGGGAGCGCTAACCGCACTACCCAGGAGAAACCTCGCGCTGCTCGTTCCCAGGCGGAGCCGTGGGAACGAGGGGGAGACATCGTATTCGCACTACTCCGGAGACATCGATCGCTGATACTATTGAGATGCTCCCAAATCCAAAATGGTATGACAAACAAAATGTATGCAGAAGCTCCGTTTAGGCAAAGTTTTTAAATCCAATTCCCACTGCGACTATCTGGTACAGGTGGATGATATGCTGGAAGTAAAGCACCCTCCTCAACCAGATGATTATGGATTTGGCTGCTTTGTGAAACTAGAAGAGGCAAAAGGGCGGCATTGGGCAGTAGGCATTATTTACAATTCCCAGCTGCAGAATCCATTATTTTCCAATATTGGTCCCCGTCTTTCTAGCGAACCAGACCCCCTGTTTACCCCGGATTTAATCAACGAAACCCGCGTAATCTTGGGAGTTGTGCTGATTGGCAGTTTAGAACAAGGTGCTAGTAAAGTTTATGGCAAGCATGGCATTCCCAGCGCCGTGGTCCCAGTTTATACACCGGTTTTTAAGATGACCAATGAGGATATATATCGCTTTCACCTGAATCAAGAGAACCGCCCCCATCTGGGTTATTATGCGCATTTAATAAGGAGTGGGGGGAGTTTTGCTTCCCAGCTGACTCAGCAGGTGTTAGAACAACTGATAGATAGCAAGTTGTTTCGGGGCCCCGAGAGGAGAGCCCTGGAAATATTAGGTAAGGAACTATCGTGGAAAAACACTCTGGGTGCGATGGGCTAGAAAAAGGTTTGTAGTAAGCAGTTTAGTGCTTACGGAGGTTTGTAGTAAGCACTTCGATGCACAAATCGGGCGGTCGCTCGATGCCTCCGGAGTAGTGCGTTCCCAGGCGTCCCCTGGGAACGCACTACTCCGGAGACATCGTACTCCCACTACCCCTCGCGCATCGAAGCGTGCTTCCGTAGCGCCAGGACTACTACGAACCTTTGAAAAATGACTAAAATGAAAGATGATTGTGCGATTCGTTCCGGCGTAAACCAGAAATGGTGAAAATCGGGTCTGGTTCCATTAGCCAGATAACGCTTTCCCATGAGGTTCAATTCCCCTCCTCCAGGTACAGGGGTGACACCGGTTCTCAGTGCTGCGGAGTTATATCACTGTGGTGCGTAGCGAGGACTTAAATGTAGGTTAACTGATAGCCTAAACCGGTTAGGACGCTAGGACAGATGCTCATGGTTAGAGCAAGCAAACTTATGTAAGCCTCGTTATTCATAACCAGCGGAAAGGCTTTTACGCTGGCCTAAAAAGGAACGGTAGTTAGTGTTAGTCGTATTCATTGGCTACTTTGTGAGGGTTAAAGACAGCACTCCCATTCAGATATTTTTATAGTAATCTTGTAGGTGGGGTTGTCCTGCGTTACCAAACCAAGAGATGATGCCAGGGGCGATCGCTCAAGAATAGCTACAATATAGCAATACTCCGGACCGTTTTGGCTGTACGTAGCCTTCTGGCTCGCAGCGTAATCCTTGGCTCGCGCCGAGCCATTTTTGGCAAGCTAGCCTTGGGGCTGACAAAGCGTTCCCAGGCAAAGCCGTGGGAACGAGAATGATGCCAGTATGCAAGCAACCCTTGCTATGTGGCGGTTCTGGGGTCTAAAAACTGTCCGGAGTATTGTTTGCCGCAAACCCCCGCGTTACCAGGCGGTCGCCAGGTAACGAGGCTGGCGTGAAAGGTCAGTAGAAACTGCCGTTGGGGTTTGTGGAAATTGCCTAGAGTCTCCAGTAGACTGGTTATAATCCTCTTGAGGCTATCCATCGGTGCGGTGAGTATGAAAGTTTACTACCGCAGTCTACAGGGTGGATAGCTTTCCTCCAAGCTCCCCTGAAAAACTGTCCGGAATATTGTCAGTAGGAGGAATTTCCCTCCCCCGTTAGCGCAGCGGCCCGACGCCGGAGGGCAAGCAATCTCCACGCCCTGGGTAGGAGATTGCTTCGCTAGCGCAGCGCGTAGCGCACTTCGTAAACGCAACGCTGCGAAGGCCGGGGGGTCTTCCTGTTGTGCGAACCCTCGTTCCTGCTGCTAGAGCGTCGGTCCATTAATAAAACTTGACAAATTAAAAGATCTGTGAATCATGCATAAAATCGACAATTTCTCCTGGAGTCCGACCCCTCTATTCACTCCTATTCACTCCTCTCTCCCTGCTCCCTGCTCCCTACTCCCCTACTGGACCGACGCTCTAGAGCCCCCCTCGCAATGACAGCAATGATGCTCTTTAGCGCAAGTCGATACCTTTCAAAGTATACAGCTTGTTCGCTATTTAATTAGTACAATAACAGCATTTAGTAAACCAGTTCTTAAACGTATTTGTTCCCA
>JACOMV010000345.1 GCA_014324065.1 Hormoscilla sp. SP12CHS1
GCTGATGGGAACAAATACGTTTAAGAACTGGTTTACTACATGCTGTTATTGTACTAATTAAATAGCGAACAAGCTGTAACTCAGTCAAAGTAGTAAACTAGGAGCAGGGTCAAGGAGCGATCGCGATGGTCGTCCTTGGAGATCGCCTCCTAGAATGTTATATTATCTCTAATGTAGATGACCAAAGAACTATGCCAGACGCGATCGTCATTGGTAGCGGCATTGGGGGGTTAGTGGCAGCAAGCCTCCTGGCCCGCTATGGTAAAGATGTCCTAGTATGCGAAAGCCACAGTATTGCCGGGGGTGCGGCCCACAGCTTCTCCCGTCAAGGATTTCAATTTGATTCTGGTCCTTCCTTTTACTGCGGTTTGAGCGATCGCCATTCTCTAAATCCCTTGCGACAAGTGCTGGACGTGCTGGGAGAATCAGTGCCAGCAGTGGCCTACGATCCCCTGGGACATTATCATTTTCCGGAAGGCACTTTTCCAGTTTACGGCAATGCTCAGGATTACCGATCGGCTGTTGCCCAAATTACCCCCCAAGGAGCAAAAGAACTAGAGCAATTTGAGCGCCAGTTGCTGAAACTTTACCAGGGGCTGCGGGGCATTCCCACGATCGCCCTCCGGGCCGACTTAAATCTGATTCCCCTGTTGCTGGGGCGCTATTTGCCTTCCCTCTGGCAATTGCTGCCTCAGTTGGGGATAATTAATAGTTCGGTGGGCCAGATAATGGACCGAACAGTGAACGCTCGCTGGGTGCGGCGGCTAATCGATCTAGAATGTTTCTTACTTTCAGGCTTGAAAGCAGAAGGAATGATCGCCCCAGAAGTAGCATTCATTTTGGGAGAACGGAGTAATTCCATTATCGATTATCCTTTAGGTGGCAGTGGCGCGATCGTCGATGCTTTAGTGCGAGGGTTAAAACGCTGGTCGGGACAGTTGCGTTTGGGGGCCCACGTGGAGCAAATTATGGTAGAAAATGGTCGAGTCACGGGGGTCCGTCTGCGAAAAAGGGAAATTATTTCCGCCCCCATCGTAATTTCCAATGCGACAATTTGGGATACCTATACTCAACTGCTGCAACCGGAAGATTTACCGCCCTCATACCGCCGCCAGGCATTAGCAACTCCCGCAGTTGAGAGTTTCATGCATTTACATTTGGGCATTAAAGCTGACGGACTGGAAAATCTGACAGGACATCATGTTGTCGTCCATTCATCCGATGTAGATATCGCCACGCCGGGGAATACCTGCATGATTTCTATTCCTTCTGTCTGGGATCCAACTCTGGCACCAGCGGGACATCACGTCATTCATGCCTATACCTTGGAACCCTTTACGGAATGGGAACGCGATCGCGCTTATGCCCAGAAGAAAGAAGCGCGATCGCAACCTTTATTCCGGGCCTTAGAGAGAATAATTCCCGACTTGCGGCAACGAATTGTTTTACAACTGATCGGCACCCCATTAACCCACGCCCATTATTTGCGGCGCGATCGGGGGACTTACGGTCCCGCGATTGCCGCCGGTCAAGGCATGTTTCCCAGACCGCGAACGCCGATCGCTGGGTTATACCGCGTCGGCGACAGCACCATGCCCGGCATTGGCGTCCCCGCTGTGGCCGCCTCCGGCATTTTCTGTGCTAATAGCCTGGTTCCCTTACAGCAGACAGCCGCCTTAGTCAAGGATATTGGTATGTAGCCTAAAGAATGAATGGGCGATCGCACCGATGAGGGCGATCGCACCGAGGAAATTTTTTCTCGTTCTTTCTCAACCACTAAATATAACCGAACGTTTGCTCCTGATATATTAAGTATTGTTAAATTATATAACACAATTATACGACTGTTGTTTGCCTAATCCGACTTCGATATCTCTGCCAGAGCTCTTGTCCCAGGGGACATGGCTGCGCCACCCTAGGGGAACGGCACACAGGAGACATCGAGACGACCCCCAGACTCCCTGTAACCCTGTAACCGGGAGCGCTCGTCACCACCGGTTATAGTCAGACTTCCCCTTCAGAACCGGTAGCCCTCTTTTCCTATTACCCTTGGAGGAGTTGTGGGGGCGCATCTCACTTTTGCGTCGCCACCACGCTCCGGGAACCCTCCGCTGCCAGGGAACCCGTTCCCAGGCAGAGCCGTGGGAACGAGGGGTGGGGCCAGACAAACAAAGCCCACGCTCCAGGCCCCTTCCGCTGCGCAGGGGCTATATTACAAAATTGAGATGCTCCCAGAAAAGCCTAGAGCTTTGTTCTCAATTGCTATGGCTGCGCCACGCTGCGCGATTGGCAATTTTGAGTTTTGAATTTTGAATTGCTTAGTGAGGTTGGACGATGAGTAAAAAGATAGAACTTCCCGAATCATGTAATTTTTCTGATTATTTCAAATGGAACTACTATCCCGAGGATATCTTAGAGTATTTCGGTTATGGATTTACCTCGAAAGAGCTAGTTTTGCCGCAATCCCAAAAACAACTTGAAGGTTTGTCATCTCTGGAACAGCGGCTGAGAAGAAGCCTTCCTTATATCACTATCGATAATGAGATGGCGAGACGGGAGTTTTTGATTGCGCCTGTTTTAATGGACTTGATCGACTATACAGAAGCGAAATTAAAAGTTTCCTATCCACTGGAAGTAGAACCTCAACTGAAAGGTTCTCTGGATTACTTTTTGCAAACAGGAAATCAGTTATTGGTGATTGAAGCAAAAGATGAAAACCTAGAACGGGGCTTTAAGCAGTTGGCAGTGGAATTAATTGCAGTCGATCGCACTCTAGCAGAAGAAGGGGGAAATCCGTTGTATGGAGCAGTTTCCATTGGTAAAATTTGGCAGTTTTCGGTGTTTTCACGTCTGGAAAAGCAAATTACTCAAGACTTGAACTTATATCGCGTTCCCGCAGACTTGGAAGAGTTGATGCGCATATTGGTTGCTATTTTAACTGGAGAATAGTTGCGCGATTATAAGGGGGTGCAACTATAATGCCTGAGATTAGGATTTTTTTTCTAAAGTTACTTAACAAGTGCAACACACGCTTCGCTAACAACCTCTCTTTGTTGGGTTTCGTGCGGAGACCCAACCTACAGCAGCTCCAAATTTTATTATGGGCATTCAACCTGACATGATTAGTGGGTTTTAACCCACTTGAGCCTCGTTACCAGGCGGAGCCTGGTAACGGGTTTGAACCAGAGGCGGGCCGACAGCGAAGTGAGGAAATCTGTGTTGCGCATTTAAACTTGGAAATAGTTGCGATACCAAATAACAAAACGCTCAACTCCTACCTCAATGGGAGTGCTGGGTCGAAAACCCACCGCCTTTTCCAAATCCTCGATATCCGCGTAAGTGATGGGAACATCCCCAGGCTGCATCGGGAGCATATGCTTTTGCGCCTTCATACCCAGACATGCTTCTAGGACTTCAATAAACCTGAGCAATTCCACGGGCTGATTGTTGCCAATATTATAAAGTTTATAAGGGGCGTGACTGCTTCCCGGGTCAGAGTCAGACCAGTTAGGATCTCGTTCGGGAATCTTGTCTAGTACGCGCACTACTCCTGTAATGATATCATCAATGTAGGTAAAGTCCCGTTGCATCTTGCCGTGGTTAAACACCTTAATGGGTTCTCCAGCTAGAATGGCTTTGGTGAACAAGAATAGGGCCATGTCCGGGCGTCCCCAAGGTCCGTAAACCGTGAAGAAACGCAAACCCGTGGTTGGCAAACCATAGAGATGGCTGTAGGTGTGCGCCATTAGTTCGTTGGCCTTTTTCGTCGCTGCATATAGGCTCACCGGGCGATCGACATTATCGTGGACGGAAAAAGGGGTTTTGCTATTCACGCCATAAACAGAACTAGAGGAAGCAAATACCAGATGCTTGACTCCCCCATGACGACATCCTTCCAGAATATTCACAAATCCCACCAAGTTGCTATCCACATAGGCGTGGGGATTTAGAGGAGAATAGCGCACCCCTGCTTGGGCTGCTAAATGAGCGACTTTCTCTGGTTGATGGCGATCGAACAATTCTGGGATGGCCTGGCGATCGGCTATATCCAGTTTAGCGAACTGAAACTGCTGGTATTGTTGCAGCTGTTTTAAGCGATCCTGTTTTAAGCTAACATCGTAATAGTCGTTAAGATTATCAATGCCAATAACAGATTCCCCCCTGGTCAGGAGATGTTGACAGAGGTGGAAACCAATAAAACCAGCGGCTCCAGTGACTAATATACTTCCCATTCTCGATCAAATTTGAAAATAAGGTTTGTAGTGAGGACTTTAGTCCCTTCGCTGTCAGCCCGCCGGGGGTTAAAACTCCCGAGGCTAAAGTCGGTTAAAACCGACTAATACCATAATGCTTAAATTAGGGCGTGTCATCAGTTAAGCCAGATAACTGTAGCAGCGAGATAGATGGCCCCCAAGAAATTACTAGCTGTTTTGTCG
>JACOMV010000346.1 GCA_014324065.1 Hormoscilla sp. SP12CHS1
ATGGGAACAAATACGTTTAAGAACTGGTTTACTAAATGCTGTTATTGTACTAATTAAATAGCGAACAAGCTGTAGTAAAATTCCAAAATAATGTTGCTACTCTCGAGGTCGCCATTCAACAGCAAGCACCATCACAAGAAATGACTTCACCGGGACTGCCAGCGGGTGCTACAGTCACCATGAAATCATTCCAAGAGCAAGAGACGGGACAGATTACCCTGCAGATGGATGGGGCCATGCTAGTTACCTCTAATATCGACCTAGTCTCCCAGACAGAGATGAATGCTCGGCGAAATGGCCAGTCAGCTAACTTCGGCACCGAAATATCCATGCAGATAACGATCCAATCAAATTAACAATAATGCATCAGAACCAAAATAATCTCACAGTGGCAGCACCACTCAAACTCCTGAAACTTTTCAGCTGCACTGAAACTCAATCTGTAGACTCCGACGCCGAAAAAGCTCAGTTGCGGGAGGCATTACTCCTAATCGTCAATCTTTCTGACTACCAGAATTTAGGGATTTGCGCCGATAATCCCGCTCAAGCTTTTGACGCTTTGGCAAGCTATTTACAGGCTTTTGGCTATAAAATCCCGGGCGATCGGACAGATATACCAACCCACCAAAATCCAGTTTATCTCAAATTTAACTCCCAGAAAATGTTCTATTATCTGGATGACTACAGGGGCAAATATCGCGGCGTCCTGGTATCCTGTCAATCTTCAGAGTCAGACGAACTGAACGGCACCTACGGTCACCTTCCCCTTGACTTATTTGCCCAAATGGATTAAAAAACCAACTTTCTCGGATACCAGCGAGATGCTCCCAACGTGCCAGCGATCGGGGAACATGAGCCAGTGCATAACCGCAAGCAGGAGTTGGCCAGCAACAAATCTTTCACCTCGAATGCGCCTTTTCAATTATAGTCAAGATTAGTCATATCAATTGTCAATTGTCAATTGTCAATCCCAAACTAGGCAACACGCTACGCTATTTTGATAAGCTACAGATATGCTAACCCATTCTGTGGTGAGAAAGATGACAGGAATTTGCAAACTAGAGATTACCGAGACGACTGAAGAGCTGAAAAGCCTGTTACAAGAGCAAAAATCCGCCAGTAACTTTCAAAAAGTGCAGGCGCTGTATTTGTTCAAAATCGGTCAGGTGAAGACAGTCAAGGATTTGGCTATAACCTTAGGTAGAAGCCGGATCACGGTGCAGCGCTGGTTGCACACCTACCGCACTGAGGGACTTGCAGGACTGCTGAAGGTAAAGCACGGCGGTGGTCGCAAACCGGTGATTCCTGGAGCGGCGATGGCGGGATTGCAAAAGCGACTGCAAGACCCGAATAGCTTTTTTAGCAGCTATGGCGAAATCCAAACTTGGTTGCAGTCCGAGTATGGCCTAGATGTCTCCTATAAGGTAGTTTATGCTACAGTGCGATATAAACTCAAAGCGGGATTGAAAGTTCGTCGGCCAAAACTAGACCAAAGAGCAAAACCCGACAGCAAGCAGTAAGATAGACATTACCCACCCGAACGCAGATAATTCGACTTCACCGATCGGACTATGACTGACGAGCAAGATGTATTAGGCCCGGCGCGGTTGGGACGCAATTCGCGACTCCTGGGATAAGATATTCAGGGCTACTAACTATCTGGAAATTGATACCGACGTTATCTCCACGGAGGTTAGCGGCCAGATCGCCTATCTCGTCCTGAGGGAAAATGTGCTTCAGATCTGCGGTGGTCGGAAAATTAAAGCATCTGGCGCCCCCAGCGCAGCGCACCCATATTACATCGTAGTTTATATCATACAAAATGTATGATATGTAAATTATGTATTACTAAGCCGGGCGATCGCCTGATAGCGCGCACGTATTTTTCGTATTATATGTATAAATTGTAGTATTAAAGGAAGCGATCGCCCCAAAACTAAACGATCGCCACCTGGTTTCGATCGCTGATAGCTGTTCGCTGCTCGCCGACCGCTGACTAGAGTCGAGTATAGCGATGCTTGACACCGACAGGAAAATATTCCCGATCGCCCGTAGGGGCTAGCCTTACCTGGGGAGTCTGGTATGATGGGGGAACATAGTTGGCAAACTCGCTGTTTAAGCGCAGTAACTGAGTCCTCACCTCCGAGGCGATCGCCTTTTCTCGGGCCGCGCCCCCTTCTACCCCCAGGGCCAACTCCACCACCAGATCCAGAACAGAATTTCGATCGGCATCTGTTTTGACCTGTATGACGAACTTACCCGTCACCCAGTCCCGAATTTCTGGTTGTTCTAACCCGACCATCACATTTTCCGGATAAATATTAGCACCGAAATAAGAAACTGCAAAATGAGAACGACCGAAGACATAGACAAAAGGTAACCGATGCACCCCTCTGGTTCCCTGGGACTGTAATAAACTTATGGGATCGAAACCCCATTCTTTCAGAAACTCCAGCATGGCATCATGCTCAATTATCCCTCCCCGATCGCCAATGTGATAGCGCAGCAGAGGAATGCCATTGTCTCCAGAAAAGACTAGGGTGCCATCTATGGTCTCGAAAAAGCGACTCAGGGGGTCGTATTGTGCTAATGTAGGTAAGCGAGATTCCCCAAACAAGCGCCGGGCCGCCTCCGGGCGCGAGGCCAAAAACTGGCGAATGCAAATAGAAAGGGGCGTCTCGTTGCCCAAAACCCCCGCATCTGCCGTAGCCAGAATTATTCACGCTAGCAGTAATGGTGCGCCGACTGGTAGCAGAACGACCGGAAAAAGACCAATCCTGCTGGGTGAGTGTAGCGCCAACTACTCGCAAGAAACGAAATGGTTTGGGTAAAATGTTCTTAGCAGCATCGCTAGAACGGTTGCTATCAAACATAAATACCATCAACCAGGTCTCTTCGGGATTGTCACCTTGCCATCCCCTCATGTAGCGGGAAGCTTTAACCTCAATTCCTGCACTGGTGTGCTGCACGGCATTATTGGGGAATACTCCAGCAGGAATTAGGTCGGGATGTCCGTTATGATATTGATTCTTCACCAGACTGGAACAATACTTGGGAATGCTTATAATCATAAATTCACTTACTATACTGCTGAAGTTAGCTGGCATAATCATAGACTCCAGACGTTCTATTTCTTTTCCATGCAGTTGTTGATTGATAAAACCGAGAAAGTCAATAAAGTCGTTCATCGCTAGCTGAATGTGCTGCGCAGTACAGTTATAAGGCAGATCCGCTTTCGGGTTGAAGTCGCTAGCAGCAATACGGTGAGGTTGGCAGGCGATCGCCTCTCAACTTTGATTCATTTGTATACACCGAGGATAATCATCAATATTCTATCACTTAACTGTCCCAAAGTCCTTGAGAAAAAATGCCTGATCGGGAAATCGGCATTGTGAGGAATTTTTGCTTCAACGAAGCGAAAGTTTGAACGACCGGCGGGCTAACAACAAAGCCCGATCTCCAACTTTCTTAGCATTCACATCTTTTGCTGTATCCGGTGCCTAGTTCCCATCTTCTGGCGAGATTAAAGTCAAAGCCCGATCGATAATGTCTTCTTGGTTAACCATATCTTCTATAGTTTCTGGATCGTATTCTCTTGATGCCACCTCTAAAGCAGCTTCACCTATCGCATTGGGATAAGCTGATTCTAATAAGTAGTTAGACAAAATTAATTACACATCGCATGGGCGCCAGAACGCTGGAAACGCTTGTAACGCAGGGACTGCTAATTTTGTCCTATTACTTAGTAAACGTAACTCTAAAGGTGGCAAGTAATAACCTCCTGCTTTACGCTGTTTGTTCTTCTCTCGAATTCCCGGCACTGAATTTACAATAGATACATCCCAAGAATGAGTCGTGCGATTTTCTACCTGCTGTTTAATCAAATGCAACAGGATAATTATAGCATAACTGCGAATGGTATTGATGATGTTTTTTCTACTCATCGGGAGGAGAGATTAATGTCAAGGCATTCTTGATAATTTCTTGTTTATCGATCGCCTTTTCCAATTCAGCAGTTTCGTATTGGCCTTCAGCCACTTCCAGAGAAGCTCGATCGATCGCCATAGGATAGGCAGTTTCTAGAACTTGCCGGAACTCTTCTGAACTGAGATAATACCCTTCCATCTGATAGCGCTTATTGCGCTGCTGAATTTCCCGAACGCTATTTCTAATATAGACATCCCAGGAACGAGTCGTGCGATTTTCGGCTTGCTGTTTAATCATATATAGCAACATAATATTAGCATAGCTGCGCAGACTATTAAATTTGTCGTCACGACTCATTTATTCCAGTTATTCGACCAGCAGTAATGCGCCGGAGATATCTCCTTGCAACAGTCTGTATTTGAGATTCAACAATTTTTCCATAACCATTTCCCTCCCAGGCTATTGATATTGTATCATCAAGAATGTCAAGGAATGATAATTCCCTTAATTTGCTCTTTTTATGCCAGCAGACTCGCCAGCATTCGCTGTTCTCCTATCCATTCGTCGAAGTCTAATATATGCTGAAATTCATCATTTTTAAACCGATGCAAAAACTATGCTGTTGATAATTGATATTTAGCGTCAAATTCCTGGAGGCGCTTTTCGGTTTGCCGGATGCCCTCTACTGAGGTTTGTAGTGAGGACGGAAGTCCTCACTACAAACCTCAGAAAAATCGATCGAGCGCAATGCCGCTGCCAGGGCCCTCTCGACCAGGGGTCTTAAACTACCTGGATACTTGGATATCAGCAGAAGTTCTTCCATGTTCTCAAATGAATGATTACAACCAACGCTATCTGTATTTTAATTATAGCCCCATAGGTGTCAGGTAGGCGGTGCCTGCTCTCCTCTCCGCCTTCGCTAAGCGCTCAGGCTAGCGCTGCGCGCCGCTGCGCGATCGGGATGCGCTCGGTCGAGCGAAACCTTTTGGTGAGCACCGCCCACTTGTTTATTGGTACCGATCTATTGATGGCATTCTCAAATATTAGGGATATGCCTTACTCGGAAAACTGCTGGACAACTTCAACAGTGATTGAGAGCGCTTTTGCTACTTGCTCGGTGCTCAAACCGAGAGCCAATAATCGGGGAATTGCCTCCTGTTGTGACTGTTCAGCTTTTTGAGCCCGTGCCTGTTCTTGTTCGGCCCGTGCCTGTTCTTGTTCAGCCCGTGCCTGTTCTTGTTCGGCACGTTGGCGCTCCAGTTCGGCACGTTGGCGCTCCAGTTCGGCACGTTGGCGCTCCAGTTCGGCTCGCTCATTGCCTAAGGGTAACAGATTTCCCCGATCGTCCCACCACCGCATCCACGGCTGATTTTGATTCAGATAGACGCCATGCCATACTCCCAGCTCTACTCCTAAAGGTGGTATGGGATAATGTCCTCGTTCATTGGGTACTTGTCGAAGGTAAGTCCCTCCTTGCAAATGGTAAAATTCCAATGTGCCATTTTTGACAATATATATCCCGTAGTAGGGAATGGAGATCATTTGCTCGTAAACCCAGAATTTTCCCGGTTTGATGACTGTCCCATCTTCTTCGAGCGACATGGGCGTGTTGTCCCATTCCGGTTTCCCATTACCACTGGCAAACTCTAAGGCTACTAAGGGTCTTACGTGTTCTTTCCAGAGGACATAGGAACGCCGAATCTCTTTTTCTAATCTGGGAGGCACTCCTGGCACGTAAAACCAGTCTGGTGCTTCGGCACCGCTTTCTGGCGGATCCGTTTCTTTCCAGTATATGCCGCAGTCTTGTCCGAGCGCGTATTGTCCGTCCGGGTGCAACTGCTCTAATATTGGCAAGAGGGAATCTGTGAGAATTATGCTTTGAGGATGTTCTTGGAAGTTTTTCACAAATGTACCGTCTGACTCTGGCAGTTGGGTGTGATCCGGTAGTAATTCCGGTTGTACTTTTTTGAATGTTGTCTGGACCATTTTCTTTTACTCTGTGTCAAAAGTGGATAGGGTTTCTCTCTCAAGATGTGGTAGGACAACATGCAGACAGCATAAGGGTTTCAGCCCTCGACTGCATACTGCTATATACTATTCTATTCCATCCATTGCGAGTTCAGGCTCTATTGGTTTATTTTACGGCCCGAGCGCCGTTCCAATAGGAGCGGCTCCCTCGCAGAAGACTGGGGAAATGCCGCCCATACTTCCCCTCGTTTTGGATTTGGTTTAAAATCAATAGGATTAGTCATTTTCCAAGTCCCAATCTTCTCCATCTAAAACAGAGAACTCTGTTAACTCTGGAGTCCAGAGCACATCGAAAGCGATCGCTCAGCGTGAAAGTATGCGGGTTCCCTGTCGTCACTCATCTGCGTAGCAGAAGATGAGGTTTATCTACCGGTCCACGACCTACCTACCATGCACCATCTTCGCTAAATCTCGCAGGAAATCAAGCAGCACAAAAATTATGATATGACTCTATGGCAAAGTCACGTGACTTTAACGCAGAGTCACGCGACTTTAACGCAGAGTCACACGACTTTAACGCAGAGTCACGTGACTTTAAAACAGAAGTACGTGACTTTATTGGCTCGTCACATGACTTTCACGCGGGTGTGGTCAAAACCAGTCGATTTAACATAGGCCCTCCCAGTCGCCGGAGGGAATCGGATGCAACTACTTTTGACCACACCCCAGCAAGCTTAATGTCGATCGCTTGTGGGCAGGCCAGGGATTGATTTTCCTTTACTCACTATAATGAGATCGAGTCTTGCCCTCAACCGGGTTTCTATTGCGTTGGTTAAGGTTATATCGAAGGTTTTGACGATCTGGTGGGCGGTGCCCACCCTACAATTAAGCGTTCGCGATCGCCCGCGCTATGGCAACAATTGCTCAATTTCGTGCAACACTTCTGCTAACATGGGAACATTTGAGCTTAAGATATTGTCTTCACTGCCTGCATGCTTGTGATGGGGAAAGTTCGGGAGATTTAGTTTCTGATGATGTTCAGTGTCATCATAGCGAAAAATTAGACTTTTGGCAGCATCCATGTACTGATATGAGTACATTTTCCGGTCGATCGTCTTTTTCACATCGACAAACTCACGAATATGAAGAATTGAACCATCTTCAAAGTAAAGATTGTCCCGAACAAAACCTTGATAAATGCCCCGGTTTTCGCAGTTTATATCGAAGGACTGCACTCCCGTACAGCCTTCAATTAAAAAGCGAATTTGTTGGAAATAATCTTCAATTAACAAACTCTATGCTCTTGATTTGATCTTTTTCTACCAGCAGACTCGCCAGCATTCGCTGTTCTCCTATCCATTCGTCGAAATCTAATGTATGCTGAAATTCATCATTGTTAAATCGATGTAAAAACTCTGCTGTTGATAATTGATATTTAGCTTCAAATTCCTGGAGGCGCTTTTCCGTTTGCCGAATGCCCTCTTCCGCCGTTCGCAAGGCCGCTGCCAGGGCCCCCTCGACCAGCGGTCTTAAACTACCTGGATACTTGGATATCAGCTTCAGTTCTTCCATGTTCTCGAATGAATGATTACAACCAACGCTATCTAGATTTTAATTATAGCCTCATAGGTGAAGGTGGGCGGTGCCCATCCTACAATCTTAAGCTGTTCGGGATCGAGCTGTTCGCTTGCATCCATGTACAGGTGGAGGCGATCGCCAGCCTTCTCAGCCTTGATAATCAACAGAGATAACCAAGCCTGCTAGAAGTTCTCGAACAACTGCTTCGGAAACCTTTCCCAAACATCTCACGAACCTCTCAGTCGTAATGCTGCGCACTTGTAGAACATTGCCCACAGAGTCGATATCTAAACCATTTTCATCAGTCCGCTTTATGGAAATCATGAAAGGAAGATCTTGGAATTTCGGTTGTCATCTGATAACAGGGATGATAATCCGCAGAGAGATGTTATTAAACAGTTCTGAACTGATTACCACAGCAGGGCGAGTTTTCTGCATCTCTTGTCCCCTGGTTGGATCGAGTTGTACCAACCAGACTTCCCCTCCTTTCGGATTTGGTTTAAAATCAATAGGATTAACCTAAGTTGCGACCTATTTAAAAAAATCTGAATTACCCACTTAGACTTTACAGATATTTTGAGGGTTTTTGTAGC
>JACOMV010000347.1 GCA_014324065.1 Hormoscilla sp. SP12CHS1
AGCTGAATTGGGTCTGCATTGAGTATAGCTCTAGTTTAGCACAAAAATGTTCTACTTGTTTCCTGAACAAGCTGTAACACGCTAGCTGACAGAAACAGGGGATATGCTCTATACTAAAGTGGAAGTTCTCAATGCTTCGGCCAATTCCTGGGCACCGCGCAATGAATTGGCCTATGGACTCATGCTCAAGCTTATGCCGGAAATCGTTCCTGTGCAGATAGTAGAGGCGATCGCATCACCATTGGGAGGGGACGGCAAACTATATTTTGCGGGGGAAAGTGCTGGGGGAAACAGCATCTACCGCTATGACCCCAAATACCTATCGGTAGCAGCACCGAATATCAAATTTGACCCCTATAATCACGCCTACAATACAGCGTAGCGTGTCTAACCACATCACCTACTACGCCAGATTTAATCCCGTGACGGGTGAAATCGAAACAGGATAATTTTTATTATCTCGACTCAAGAATGGTAAGGGTAATACCATTCGACCCAGATCTCTTACCGCAGATAAGCAGGTAAATGTCTATATAGGCGGCAGTTCCGCTGCTAAGTTTGCAGGTCGCGATCGCGCGCAGATTTCCGGTCAAACCGGTGCTTATACAAATGCTGATAATTTCGTCCTAGCTGTCCCCCCCCCATTTTAACTCTAGAACCTTCATGGTGACATGGAACCAAGGCTGCAAAGGCAAAAATCAGGTGGTGGGTATTGCTGCAGCTTATGGTCTGCGGGCCATGATTTCCGATACGGCAGGTTGTTCTATGATTACTGTTAACCCAGTCCAACCAAACCCCCAAGGAGGTACAGAAATCCTTTTCTCCGTCTGGGGCGATCGCCCCAGAGCGAATTTCAATTTGATTCTGTCAGGCGGGAGTAATTTTGGCAGGATTTCCAGAGTATTAGAGAAAGTTAATAATTGTTAATTGACGCAATTTTTTTTTGTAGCAGTAGGGTATGATAATGAGCAATCATAAATTAGCGATCGACAATAGTCAAGTGCCAGAAGGTTATAAAAAAACTGAGGTTGGGGTGATTCCTGAAGATTGGGATGTGGCATCTCTTGTTGATGTCAGTATTAATGGCGGTCTTGTACGAGGGCCTTTTGGTGGAGCATTAAAAAAAGAATTTTTCGTTAAAAGTGGTTATAAGGTTTATGAGCAGCGCAATGCAATATATCGAAGTATAGAGATTGGTAATTATTTTATAGACTCGAAAAAGTTTAATGATTTAAATAGATTTGAAATTAGCGAAGGAGATATAATTGTGAGTTGTTCTGGAACCATAGGCTGTATTTACAAAATTCCTGAAGGAGCGCCACAAGGTGTAATTAATCAAGCATTGCTGAAAATAACCCTTAACAATAATTTAATAGATAGTAATTTCTTTTTAGCTGTTTTCTGTTGTGACAAGTTTCAAGAAAAAATTACTGAAAATTATCACGGCGGAGCTATGCAAAATTTAGTTGGAATGGATACATTTAAGAATACTTTATTGCAGTTGCCACCGCTTCCAGAACAACGCGCGATCGCCCAAACCCTATCGGACGTGGATGCCCTGATTGCCGCACTGGATAAACTCATCACCAAAAAGCGCAACATCAAAACCGCCACCATGCAGCAACTCCTCACAGGCAAGAAACGCCTGTCGGGGTTTAGTGATGAGTGGCATCAGGTATTACTAGGAGAGTTAGGAGTTTTTTCTAAAGGATCTGGAATTAAAAAAGATGATGTATTGGATTACGGATTTGCTTGTATCAGATATGGTGAAATATACACCAAGCATCATGATTTTATCAAAAAATTTTATTCATTCATATCAGAAAAAACAGCGAATAATAGTCAAGTTATAAAATCAGGCGATTTGCTTTTTGCTGGTTCTGGCGAAACAGCAGAAGAAATAGGAAAATGTGTGGCGTTTTTGAAGAGAAAAATAGCTTATGCAGGAGGCGATATAGTTATATTTTCACCCAAAGAACAAGACTCAATGTTTTTGGGGTATCTTATGAACTATGAGTCAATCGTCAGGCAGAAAGCAAGAATGGGGCAAGGAGATGCTGTTGTTCATATTCAGGCTAAGAATTTAGCGCAATTGCAATTTGATTTGCCGCCGTTAGAAGAACAACGCGCGATCGCCTCTATCCTCTCGGACATCGATGCGGAAATAGCGGCCTTAGAAAAGCGCCGCGCCAAAACAAAAGCCATCAAGCAAGGCATGATGGAGCAACTATTAACCGGAAAAACCCGACTCATCGTTCCAAGCAATGCTTATACGCAGTGCCCATAGCGCTATGGCGATCGGGCAATCAACGGGTGCATTGAGATGCATGTTCGATCTAGGCTGGGTTGACGCCCGCCCTAAGTTATCTCCCGGGCAGGCGATCCGCCCGCCCTACGCGAATGACAATTAACAATTAACCATTAATAATTCCGATTTTTCCGGAACGGTGCGATCGCCCGCATGCCAAGCATAACCGTCGAGAGCCATTTGTTCAATCGAACTCGCCAAGCGCAAAGCTTTAAGGGCCTGTTCGCCGCCGACAGAAGGTTGATTTCCCCCGCACACGCAACTGACAAAATGCTCTAACTCAGCGTGCAGCGGTTCAATATTACTGGTGTAGACCTTCTCAATCAAACCATCCTGGCGGTAAAACACCTGACCGTATTCAGTCATGTAATTAGCAGTCGTTTGTCGGTGAATCAAAATCTCATTGTTAAGAAAATCTGCCTCCGTCAAAGAATTCTTACAATGGGCAGCAATGCGGCGAATCTTGCGATGGGTGACCTTGCTGGATATGAGAGTAGCGACAATGCCATTCGCAAAGCCCAAAGTAGCAGTGACATAATCTAAATATCCCGAGTCAGAGGCCCGACTTCCACTAGCTGTTAATTTAACTACAGGTGCAGCGGCCAACTCTAAAAGCAGATCGATGTCATGGATCATCAGATCCAGAACCACAGACACATCGTTGGCCCGATGGGAATAGGGACTCATCCGGTAGGCTTCCAAGGCTAGCAGTTCTTCTGTCTTCAGAACCTGACTGAGTTCTTGAAAAGCTGGGTTAAAGCGTTCGATGTGACCGACTTGCAAAATGCAGTTGCAATCAGCTGCTGCATTTACCAGAGATTCCGCCTCGGCAATGCTGGCCGCGATCGGCTTTTCGATCAAGATATGAACCCCAGCTTTCAGACAACTCATGCCCACATCGTAGTGCAACATCGTGGGAACAGCGATGCAGACTGCGTCCACATGGGGCAGCATCTGGCGATAATCGTCAAAAAAACGGACTCGATACTTGCTGGCGATGTCTATACCCCATTCCACATCAATGTCTGAAACACCGATCAGTTCGACATCCTTGAGTAAACTTAAAACCCGGGTATGGTGCTGTCCCATATTCCCCACTCCAATCACCCCAACTCGGATAGGTTTGGATTGGTGTCGCGGCACCAAAGCGTTCCGATGTCTCAATGACATGATCTGTACCTTCCTGTCTAATTCTCCTCCACCACTCTGGTCCAGGCTGAATTCTTCCGAGATACCTCTGAAGGTACTGCTTTTAGCGCTCCCGAGAGGCATCGAACCTGGTCGGGGTCGATCTTCCAGTCGCCTCTCAACCCTCCCATTCGGAACCGGACTTGCGATTTTCACCGCATCCGGCTACTGGTTGATAAGCCCTTGTCAAGGGTAGCACTATCAGGATTACTCCCTACTGACCTTGTCCCATGAAATTTCACCCCTTACGGTTGTCGTGAGCGACTAAATTACACGCCTAACCCGGGCGGTTCGTGACGGGAGAACTGCTTAACCCATTGATGCCACTCTTTACTGACATGAGCCCCTGTAGAGTCGGGGATGCGCTAGTTTTTACCTGGTCAGGACTTTAGTCCGTATATTGTACCCTCCGGAGGGCTTTGAATCATTTAGGGTTACTTTCTCCCAAGACTTCTTATCATATCCGTCCTACGTCAGCGGGCACCAGAAATGACTGGCACTTATCCCAAGCGTTACCCTGGGCATTAGCTTCTTAGGACATCCCTCCCCTAATGGCTTGCGCTTAACATCTAACTTGTCCAGATGGGGACAGCACACTAGAGGTTATTTCGTTCCTTGGTATCATTTCGCGATGCTTTTAGGTTCCTACAATCCCCCGGGAGTTATTCGAGCGCGATGTTAATCAGGTTCGACGACTAACACTAACTACCACTTCCCTTTTGGGCCAGCGTATAAGCCTTATTCCGCTGGTTCCTGTTAACGAGGTTTGAAATAGGTTCGCAAGTTCATACCATGAGCATCTTTCCTAGCGGCGTCACTGGCTTTAGGCTGCCAGTTATCCTACATTTAAGTTCTTGCTCCGCACCGAGGTGATGTCGCTCCTCAGCACTAAGAACCG
>JACOMV010000348.1 GCA_014324065.1 Hormoscilla sp. SP12CHS1
TGCTGATGGGAACAAATACGTTTAAGAACTGGTTTACTACATGCTGTTATTGTACTAATTAAATAGCGAACAATCTGTATTTGTTCTTTTCGGTTAGCATGGCACCTTGTTTCATCTTCTCTTCTACATCCTCTCCTCTAATGACTAGCGTTCCACTGGCAATATCTTTCCGATCGCCCTCAAAGCTTCAAAGCTATCTTTCTCCCCACCATACCCTGCACGGCCCTAAACTGGCCCATTTTGTCCTCTTAAATCCTTTTTCTCAGGTTTTTGACTAAGTTAGGATAAAGTTTAGTTAATGTTTCCTGTTTCGGCTCATATTCTGCCAGTGAATCTTCGCTTGCTGATATTTCCGTCACTACCGCATCTGTGATATCTGGATAATATGCGCACCAATTGCTAATTGCATCCGCCACTTCCTGATTTGACGCATTGTTAAAATCTGCCATCATGTCATCCAGTTCCCCTATCGCTTCAACCACCTCAACCTCTTCAAATAATTCTGGTTGCCATTCAAATACTCGCAGAAACGCTGCAATAAATTCTTCATCTTCTGTCATTGCTAACTTCTCCATTTTTACTCATATTTTTTTCAGGATTTTCTGGTTTGGACATAACATTCTCTAATTCTTTTTGCTCTCATATCACCTGATCTAGGGCCTACTGACAACTCACTACTGACAAGCACCGCTGTAGTCATCAGTGTTATTATAGCATAACTAACGGGTCGGGTCTCCTTGGGTTTTTGTGATAAGTAAAATTTATATATACGTCAAATCAAGGCTTCAGCTTTTTTCTTGTCCTAAATTGTATCTCAGTATACAATTTACACTATAAACCCAGGAGAGCCTACTAACAACTGATGACTAGCAACCACAGATTATAACATCACGGCATCCGTTGGAGAACACCCAGACCTAATTCTTGCTCCGATAGCGATCGCACCTCAAACAAAGCTAGCATATCTTTCAACTGAGGATTTCCCTTAGAAGCCCCCTTCATCCCCATGGCAATAATCAAACCGCAGTAACCCTTAGTTTTTTTACAGCTATCGTCCCATTTTTGGCGATCGGCAGTATGAACCGAACTGAACTCAAACTCTTCAAACAAGTATAAATCCCCATCACCCGTTTGAAATATCCCCAAATCGAAGCTCTTGTCACTGTAGGGGTCTTCTCCTGGGTTAAAGCCAATTCCTTCCAGACCTTCAGCCGTTTGCAAATTCTGAATCAAAGCCTTTGCCTTCGGCTTAGAGGTTTGAACGATCACCACTGGCAGACCATTTCCAACTGCGGGAATCTGCTTTGGTGCCGCCTGATAGAAGTAAGCAGTTTTTCTTAATTGTTCTATACCCTCCCAAGATACTACACATATCCTACTCAGAGAATTATCTGGGATCATATCTTCCCGCAATTGGGGCATTTGCAGATCCCACTCATCGGAATCTTCATCGGAATCTTGATCGCAATCTTCATCGGAATCAGCTTCCATTACTGAAGAAACCATTTCAAACAGTTCCGCTGCTATATTCGGCAGAGTGGCAACCTTCACCTGGACTTTTTGTGCCGCCTGTTCGGCATCCGTTTGCGGTGTCTCCTGGGTAGTGCGCTTAGCGATCCCAGGAGACACCGGCGGCAGAGTAATATTATATCGATTTTTCAAGGCTGGAAACTGCTCGACCGTAATTTTTTTGCGCGAGGACTTAATAAAGCGACCTAGAGCTTCCAGGGCCACATACATGACCAGAGCCTCTTCTTCGTAGATAATTGACCGCAACCCCTCTAGTGGGTGTAAAGTCCCAAAATTCGGATCTATTTCTGAGAATGGCAAGCTACCCAACTCCCAAGAAGACTCGTCATCGTCAGCTAGTTCCGACTCATCGCTTAGTTCAAAAGTCAAGAACAGGCAATCTTGCTTGAGGAAGGCTTCTTCCAGCTTTTCGATCGAGTCATGGGCCAATATCCCTGCCCGAAACTGCTTGAGAGAATCCAAGGACCTATATAACAAAATCCCATATTCTTCACCCAGCATCCCCATCACAGATACATAAAGGGTGCTCACATCCCAGCGGTTGAGTTCGATCGATAATACTTGGTACTCAGCCAAGATGTCCCAAGGACTCGCCTGCCAAAAGTTACGTGCTTTGGAGAGCAACCCTTGAGCATACTGGAGCGGCAGTTTAGGAGGTCTGGTGATGAACTCCGATTGTAACTCTCGGAACAGCCGATCGATCAGGGGTAGATTTGGCACATAGTCAATGACAATGTCAAGATCTTGGAGAACGCCCCGCAGGTAGAACTGGATTTCTCGATCGCGGACTACTATTTTTTGGGGTAGGGCTGGTTTGGCCGGGCCCTGGGGATACTCGATCGCCCTGAGCAATGTCCGTACCACCGCTTCTGGCCCTATCTCCGGTGCTACCATATCCATTGACCGGACCATGCCTTCCGAGCCATCTACCCAAATAATGCATTCCCCTTGCCCCTCTGAGGGGACTTCTAGTTCATTGCCCTGTTCATCTACAACCGGCAGACCAGCTGATATGGTGCGGCGATCGCCCTCCCAGACGCTGTTGATTTGTGGGAGTTTTTGCAGGCGACGGCATGTAGAGCGATTCAGAGTAGTCATAGACTCATTTATTGGGTACAAACGGGAGAGACGCCAGCTGTGAGGTCAACCGCATATTTTAATCTTAATCTTTATCCAGACCCACCATACCTCAATCTTACTCTCTGCTACCACCATCAGCAGTTGATTCCCGATGTGATATCTCCTGTGTGCTCTTGTCCCAGGGGACTCGGCACACAGGAGATATCGCCGCCACAACCGGAGTTCCTCGATAGAATAGACAGAAGGATTTATACTGCGTTAGGAGTATGGCCAACGATGACACAAGCAACTCAAGCTCAACAACGAGGCATCCTGATGACGGCAGCTGCCAAAGAGCATATGCTCGGACTACGGGAAAAACAAGGGAAAGACCTCTGTCTGCGGGTTGGAGTCCGCCAGGGGGGTTGTTCGGGATTGTCCTATATGATGGATTTTGAAGACCCCAGCCAGATCTCAGAGTCCGATAAGGTCTATGATTATGATGGCTTCCAGGTCGTCTGCGACCCCAAGAGCCTCCTCTATCTCTATGGTTTGCAGCTGGACTACAGCGATGCCCTCATTGGCGGTGGCTTCCAATTCACTAATCCTAATGCTACCCAGTCCTGCGGTTGCGGCAAGTCCTTTTCTGCCTAATGGTGATTTGTGACTAGAACGGAAGTAGGGTGGGCATCGCCCACCTTGCTGCTAAACTGTCGCGCATCGCTCACTGCATATTTGGCTATCGGAAATCGTGGCAACCGGAGACCCCTAAGCGTTTCAGCAACCCAGCCTGCCCCATTTGGGACTATGCAATTTAAATGCGCTTACCGGGACTGTCTGGATTGGATAATTTTTGATTGACTAAAAGGCAAATATAAGGTATATTAACATGTCTAAGGCAGCAGAAACCCTGTTTAATGAGGGAGTCGAACGATATCAAGCCGGTGAAGCGGCGGAGACTCTGATTCCGGTGTTCAAGGAGATTTGCGATCGCTCTCCGAAAAACAGCGCCGCTTGGACAAGTCTAGCATGGCTGTATCTGTTGGAGTCCAAACCGAAATCGGCGTACAAAGCCGCACTCAAAGCGGTGAAACTTAATCCCGACGATCCTCAGGCGCGAGTTAATTTTGCCGCTGCAATGCTAGAAACTAACCGCAAGGGCGTCCGAGAACATGTCGATCGGGCTCAAACCTTGATAATGGGTTTTGCGGAATTGCGGGAGGAAGTGAAAGCAAATTTTGCAGACGGATTAAGCAGAAAGCCCGATTGGCAGCACTTAAAGCAGATCGAAAAGTGGCTGTTTGAGCTTTAATTAGCCCACAGCTGACCTATCGAGTGGAATTATACCACAAGTTCTGCGATAACTAAGCGCTTTTCTTACCTGAGCAGATAGAGGCAATCAATGAAAGAGCGACTGATCGATTGGCTGAATTTGGCTTTAACAGCGAATATCTTTTTGGTTTTATGCAGTTTCGCCTGGTTAATACTGGCTGTTTTGGGCAAGGCTATGGGTATTCCCCTGGGTTGGGAGCTTTGGTATCAACTGTGGGAACCGGTGTTTACCCCGGCCATTGGCATCTTGATGGCAGGTGCGATTATTAGTGGTATAGCTAGTTGGGTAGCTAAACGCCTGAATTCAGATTCAATCTGAACAGCCTGAGCCGATCGCCCGTCCAATCATCTGCAAAAGGTAATGTAGTTGTGTATGTCATCATTTTGGGTGCGGTAAGTAATAGGACAAAATTAATTGCATGAGATTGCGGGAGCAGTCCCTGCGTTACAAGCGTTTCCAGCGTTCTGGCGGATGTGTAATTAATTTTGTCTAACTACTTAGCAGCCCTGCTTGGCAGTGTCATATGGATCAAAGATAAATTTATGGTTCCGCACAGCAGTCGCTTCTATTGTGCTCTCCAGGTGGACCCCAACCGAGGCGGTGAAGTCTGGACCGTGATGTACTATCGGAATAACCAGGTTAAGCCTTGGCTGAGAATGGTGAGGAAGATGGGTGGTGACTGGGATACCCAGAGACGCCGCGAAGAAATTGCCCGCAGGTTAGATCTCTATCGCCAAGATGGTCTGATTTCTTTAGAATATCGCACGGACCCTAACACGCCCAGGCAATATGTTATCTGTGCTAAAACTAAAATTAGTGGCGATCGTTGTCCCCTGGTATTGACGCTGATGCCCGATGATGACCCCTATGAGGCCCTGCGTGAAGTGGCGGGGGCCCTGCTTCCCGGAACTGTTCCTAGCTATCAGTGCGATCGGGCCCAAAACTGCCCTCCTCCTAAACCTCTGGATATTCTTTGGGTAATCAGTTGTAGAACTTGGCTGGGATAAGGGGCGATCGGCTTTGACAGTAGCAAAAAAAATACTCTCGTTCCCAGTCTCTGGCATCTCTGGCTGGGAACGACTTCGGAGGCAGAGCCTCCTTTATTTTGTCACAGGAGGCTCTGCCTCAAAAGCAACGAGGGAAAGAAGTTGAACCTGGGAACGATGGAAAGGGGTTGAACCTGGGAACGAGGCAAGTCGGACTGGACATGAAAAGAAACCCAATAATCCTTACTACTATGCATCCAGCAATCTTTTATCGTGTTTTCCAGTTAACAGCCAATATATCGCCATTTTCTTGGTGTTCCACATCTTGTGCTTCAATTTGTCTGGCTACCTCCAGATTTTTTTTTGCCTTCTCAATAGTTGGCTCATGTAAATCAGCTTCTTGTTCAACCCATAACTCAACTTGATTAAGAGTTTG
>JACOMV010000349.1 GCA_014324065.1 Hormoscilla sp. SP12CHS1
ATGAAAGTCGCAAGTCCGGTTCCGATTTTTCTGAAGTAAGGGAGGGTTGAGAGGCGACTGGAAGCTCGACCCCAGCCAGGGAGCTGTCACACTTGCACCTAGAGGAGAGGACTACCACCACCCTCATCAATAAACTGTCAGAGCTAAAGGAACCCAGCTAGCGGACTCCCGTCATGCCCCGAGTCAAAGCAGCCACCGCCAACCGAAACGCCCTACCCCAAACATCTCGCCAATTAATAGTCAAACCCACTTGAAATATCATCCTTTTCGTCGTCCGACGAACTTTTCTCTATAGGTTGAAAATCAACATAATTTGTTTGCACTTGAGCATCATAAGAACTGGGGGGACGACTTCTTCGAGAACCTTTAGCAGAAGCAGACCTGCTATCGCGCCTAGGCGATTCAATTTCACCGCTTCGTCCGTAAGTATCTTTCGGAGAAACCCAATCATCAGCATCCCTAACTCTCCGGTCAGAGGTCGGACGCGGACGCCGCGTCAAAGTCCGACCAGAAGAGCGAGTAGCGCGTCCCTCGGACCTCGAACTACTCCGTCTGGCAGTCGAACCACCACCAGGTCTACTACGAGTAGAGGACTCCCCAGTAGAGTGAGTAGCGCTCCCGAGAGACATCGAAGTCGAACGTCTAGTTGAGCTCGAACTAGGCAGATCGTCATCGTAATCGTCCACACCGGAAATCCTGCCTTCCCTAGATCCGAACATCCTACGGGACATCAGCGGATCGTCTTCTAGATCAAAGTCCTCTAGTTCCGCCTCATAAACACGGCTGACAGGACGATCGTAATCCACAATTGGCGTATTCCGCTTAGCTTGGGAAGTAGCAAACCCTCTCAGACGAATGCTTTCGACCGCAAAGAAGATCGCCGAACCCGTCAGCAGGAACTGACCGAAAGTCAGGATCGGATCCAGCCGCCAACCTTGAAAAAACAGAATGCCACCACAGAGTATAGCCACTGCCATAAAGAATATATCGTGATCGCGGGCTAACTCGGGACGGACCGATCGCATAAAAAACAACCCCGCCCCCGCCCCAAACAGGACAATGCCCAGCAAAGCACCAGGATTCAAACCAACGTTAACCATATCAAAACACCTCAGCCTGAATTATCTTAGAGGCAATTGGGAAACTACAAACTTGACAGCCGGGGTAGTCAACTACCGGGAACAGCCGCTAGTTGACAAACCGGAGAAAGCGAAATTGCACCTCAGCCTATCAGAGCCCTACAACAGTCTCTCGCCCACGCGAGAGAGATATCGGAGCCTCATGGACTAGGACCGAATAATCTTATCCTTTTGGCTGACGAAAATCAGGAACGCCGTAGCGGGAATGACCACAATCACGCCCCCCAATAAAAGGCTCAAAAAAAAATTTGCCAACGAAGGAGTCATAAACCTCACCCTCTGTCACTAGAATTGCTTAAAACTTAAATTAACCCATCTGTCACAATATTGAACAGCCTATCGGCACAAAAAACATCTGACAATCATAGATCCATGTTAGCGAGCATAGCCAGCCATATCCTCGGACCAGTCCTGGGACTGACGACCATAGCCTTCATCTTCCGGATCGTCTTGACCTGGTATCCACAGGTGAACCTGAATCGAATGCCCTTTAATCTGATAGCGTGGCCTACGGAACCCTTGTTAGAGCCCTTGCGCCAAATCGTGCCACCATTGGGAGGCGTAGACATAACCCCGATTATTTGGGTAGCCATCCTCACCCTCATGCGAGAAATACTCCTCGGCCAGCAAGGAATAATAACCATGACGCACTAGCCGAAGAGCCGTTCGACAAAATCCGTATAGACCTCCCCATCATTGAAAGCGGATGACTCCAGAATCCTTTGATGGAAAGCAATCGTAGTTGGAATACCAGTGATAGCACATTCCCGCAAAGCCCGTTTCATCCGTTTAATCGCAGCCGACCGGTCAGGACCCCAGACAATTAACTTGCCGATTAAAGAATCATAGAAAGGAGGGATATCATAATCAGTGTAGACGTGGGAATCCATGCGGACGCCCGGGCCACCGGGAGGCAGATAACCACTAACTCGCCCCGGATGGGGACGGAAGTTGAAATCGGGGTCTTCGGCATTGATCCGGCATTCGATCGCATGACCCCGCAAAACCACATCCGCTTGGGTTAGCGGTAGTTTCTCACCCGAGGCAATCCGGATTTGTTCGGCAATCAAATCAAGAGAGCAGATCATTTCGGTAACCGGATGCTCTACTTGAATGCGGGTGTTCATCTCCATGAAATAGAAATGGCCATCTTGGTCCAGGAGAAATTCTACCGTACCAGCCCCAGAGTAGTTAATCGACCGGGCCGCAGTCGCCGCCGCCTGACCCATTTTCGCACGCAGTTCTGGGGAGAGAGCGGGACTGGGGGCCTCTTCCAACAGCTTCTGATGACGCCGCTGGATAGAACAATCTCGTTCACCCAGGTGGATGACATTCCCATAGTTGTCGGCCAGAATTTGAAATTCGATGTGGCGGGGGCACTCGATAAATTTTTCTATATAGACCCCAGCATTACCGAAGGCCGCTTCCGCTTCTCCCTGGGCCGCTTGCCAGAGTTTAACCAGTTCACTTTCAGACCGCACCAGGCGCATCCCCCGTCCACCGCCACCGGCAGTAGCCTTAATCATGACCGGATAGCCAATCTTCCGAGCAATAGCAAGGGCATCAGCCTCATCTGCCACCAGACCCTCACTGCCAGGAACAGTAGGAACAGAGGCCCGTTGCATGAAATCCCTAGCAGAAGATTTATCACCCATCGCCCGGATAGCAGAAGCAGATGGACCAATGAAAGCAATTTGATGAGCCGCACAAATTTCTGCAAATTTGGCATTTTCTGCCAAAAAGCCGTAGCCCGGATGAATAGCCGTAGTATTTGTAGTCAGAGCGGCGGCAATGATATTGGGAATATTCAGATAACTTTTGCTGCTCGGAGGTTCCCCGATACAAACCGCCTCGTCTGCCAGCTGCACGTGAAGGGCGTGCCGGTCGATCGTAGAATACACCGCAACAGAAGCAATCCCCATTTCTGCGCAGCTGCGGAGAATGCGGAGGGCTATCTCCCCTCGGTTGGCAATCAGAATTTTGTCAAAACACATCATTAGGCAATTGGCACTGTATCTGATAGCATAGAAGCTTGAGGAGACAAGAAGGAAGATCGCGAACCATAAACAGGAGGCGAACGTACAGGCCGGGGAACACACCTGGAAAGCGGTCAAGCAAAAGATAACTTGACTTACCCCTAATCAATCTATTATACATGTAGAGAGCCTAATAGACCGAAAACCCTCGAACACGTAGAAGGGAGTCAAGTTAGAAATCTCCCCCTTATACCCTTGACAGGCATGACATTCTAGAATCTAATGCATAACAAGGGACAACAAGCGGATGTGGCGGAATTGGTATACGCGCACGTTTGAGGGGCGTGTGGCGCAAGCCTTGCGAGTTCGAGTCTCGCCATCCGCATAACTTAAACGGCCCAAAAGAAGAGGCCACCTCGTACCCACAGCCCAACCTGGGAACGCGGGCCAGAGGAAGCACAGCGTTATCATGAAATAGAAGGTAAAGAAATGTAAAGAACTCTTGAACATCATTATTAGACCCGGCAAACAAGACACGCTTCGAAGTCCCACCGTTCCGGAAAAATCGGGTAGAGCCTCGTTCCCGTGGGACATCGAACCACCCCATGGCATGCTCTGACACCCCTTTGGCAGGGAGGAGAGAAAATCGTTCAGCAAGGATTGCCTCACAGCCAGCTAGCACCGGCATGGCAAATGCTGCTGCTGGGAGATGGTTCCCCGACACGACACCTGCAACTACTCACGGGTGAAGCAACGGAAGTGGATCGTGCGACATGTCTCATATAGGAATGGAAGCAGATGGAGCCCCCGCGCCAATTCACAGAGTCCCTGGACCACGGCTTCGGCGTCAAGTGTGGCTGCGGACAGCCACAGGACAGCGGCTAGCATATGCCAGTTCTTGGTGGGAAGCTAGCCATGTAGATGATTATTTGCAGAATAGAACCTTACCTATTTGGGCAAACCTGGCTCGCTTGCGGACTGAGTTATATCGAGAAGTTCAAGGAATTTACCATGGTCATGAACCGGCCTTAGACAAAGCCTTTGGACAGCGAGGATCGTTTTGGGGGCGTCACTACCTGTTTTGGCATCGCGGACGCCCCCTAACCCTGATTTATGAAGTTTTCTCTCCTTACTTAAGCAAGTACCTCGGACCGATGCAGCTAGATAGCTAGGGCGTGTCATCAGTTAGAAAAAAGATGCTCTAGTAGTTAGCAAAAAAGAGGTGAAAGATGCACCGATACGCACTC
>JACOMV010000350.1 GCA_014324065.1 Hormoscilla sp. SP12CHS1
AGCTGAATTGGGTCTGCATTGAGTATAGCTCTAGTTTAGCACAAAAATGTTCTACTTGTTTCCTGAACAAGCTGTAACAGTCGCAGTTGGTCGGAGGACGAGAGGTTTTTGCGAGGCTGAGTACCTGGTTATAAGTAGACATGGACTATCTTAGTGTCAGTAAACTGCTATATTATGTCTCGTTCCCTGATTCTAGCAGGGAACGCGCCCTTCGAGGCGGATGCCTCCTGTCAGGGTACGAAACACCCGTAGAGAATCATAGTTTAAGGGCGATCGCCAATTAGCCTGATGATGGGCGATCGCCGACCGTCGCTGGAAGACCAGAAACCGGGTTTCTGTCAATATTTTCGTCTTCCCGTCGAGATAGTCAAAGAAACCCGGTTTCTCAACTTTCACTCGGAACGCCCCCCGATCGCTAGTGGCTTCCGCTGACGGGGTTGTTTCAGGGGTTTTGAAATGATTTGTCTGCCACTCTCAGCCTGCAGATCGTCGCATATTGCTTGTAAATCGTAGTTAAAAGCCTTGGCGTGTTCTTCTCTAATTTTGTGAATTTGTTCGAGGATCATCTTTCCACATTTTCATTCTCCCATTAACTGGTAAGCTGTACAGAGGGCATTCGAACTTCTATTTAACTAGACAGCCACCAGTGCCGGTTCCAATACCTCAAAAGATAGTGAGGAGTAGGGAGTGAGGAATGGGGAGAGCAAACACAGAACGGATAGCGCTGCGCCCCCCAGCCATATTCTTCCATCTCCCTACTCCCAACTCCCAAACCGAGAAGTATTGGGATCAGTTCTCGATGTGGGTTGTCAGTTGTAGGTTGTCAGTTATCCACTAACCACCTCCAAACCTCGCCAACAATTCTTCACGAGATAACTCCAGCAGGAGGGGGGTGTATATTCTGGTGCCGATAATGCTAATAATGGCGGGATAATTGCTTCGAGTTGCGGATCTATCTCACCAAAGCGCATACGCAGGATTCTTTCGATCGTGTACTGGCGTTCCCTCATGAGTCCTTGCTGCCATTGCTGGAGCCCTTGCTGAAGCCTTGCTGGAGCCCTTGCTGGAGTCCTTGCTGGAGCCCTTGCTGGATACCTTCCTCAGTAGCTGTTTTCAGTCGTTCTAAGTACACAGAAGATAATTTCATAATCAAACCTCGCCCTTGCTGGAGCCCTTGCTGGAGTCCTTGCTGGAGTCCTTGCTGGATACCTTGCTGGATACCTTGCTGGACACCTTGCTGGATACCTTGCTGGACACCTTCCTCAGTAGCTGTTTTCAGTCGTTCTAAGTACACAGAAGATAATTTCATAATCAAACCTCGATCCTCTTCATCCAGATCTGCTTCATTTCGTTGACGTGCTTCTAAGACCAAAAGCATGTCAGACACCAATTCTAGCGTATTCTCCCGTAATGGGTTGTCCTCTGGGAGTGCTTTTAGTTCTTCCATTGCTTGCTCTTGAACCTTGCCCTTCCCCACTATTCGCAACCACATTGTTTCTGGGGTACGGGGCAGTTGATGAATAGCTATCAGACCGGTTTTTAAGCATTCTCCCAGATAATATATGCCATTCATCCCGTTCTCTGTATCCGGTTTCACTGGCAAGCCTTCCCGTATTTCCTCAGACATTGTCGGAGTGAGGATCCACAGATGAGGGAATTCTGCTTCTTCTATGGATTTCTTTTCTCGTCTTGCCTGGCGATCTAATAATGAATGATAGTCATACATTTTGCCCATACATTCACGAATTTATTTTTTTTCGACCGCATTGCGGAATACCTCAAAACCTGCGGCACCGTTGGCGGCCAAGCGTCCCAGCACACCTATCTGTTCTGCCTTGGCTGCCGCATCAGGACCGGGGATGAAAAAAATATCTATTTGTCTGACTTCCGAGGTGATTTCTTTGCTGATTTCGACTTCCCCCAGGAGATTTAATACTTCTGAGAAATATTGCTTGGCAAATTGATCGTGAACTAATCGAGTCATTTATCTTGGTGTCAGTAAACTGCTATATTGTATCTCGTTCCCTGATTCTAGCAGGGAACGCGCCCTTTGAGGCGGATGCCTCCTGTCAGGGTACGAAACACCCCTCTTCTTACATCCTTGCATCGCGACTACACTAGGAACGAGTCAACTGCCAGACCCTTCCTTGACAATGGACTTCACCATCAATGACTTGAATTCCAAAAACCAGTCGTCCTAAGTTAAAGTATTCATCCTTTTCCGAATCTGTCAAGTATTTTTCATCTGCTGCACGTCGAGGATCGCCTCCAGCATCTAGATATCGCTGTCGTGCCAGGTCTGAAAGTTCTATCATCCGCTGATACTGTTGTTTTTCTGGTTCCGTAGCTTCTTTCATAGTTATAACATCCAATCGGTTGGTATCCGATCGCGACTTGGTAATATCTGGCAGTTTGGCGGCAAACAGTAGACAAGCATTGAGGTCTTCGGGTTCGAGATCGGGAAAATCTGCCATAATCTCATCGGGACTGACACCCAAGCCTAGCATTTCTAATATATCACTAACTCGAATCCGCATCCCTCGAATACAGGGTCGTCCTCCACACTTGCCTGGAGTTTGAGTAATTCTAGCTAGTATACTAGCCTGATTATACATGTTGCTTTTCCTGATTCTAAATTTTGCTGGATATGGCTGTTGGGTTTCGTGCCTCAACCCAACCTACAATTTATGTCAATGGGAAGAGGTGTTGCCCAAGTATATCCAAGGTTGAGCGATTTATCCCTCAAGTGCTATTATAGAATCATCCGATCGGGAATGAAAAAATGGCCGTTATAGACAAGGACAAGATTATTGAGACTATCTAAGCTGTCACCAGCGATGTAGAATCCTATGTAGATGACTTTCTGGGAATTTACCAATTTATTCACCGCAGCATCGCCGATTTTTCCGGAACGGTACAGGGGGACAGGATTTAAAAATTATCATCCGTTGTATTAATTGCGATCGAGGATTTATATCAAGACTATGAGAAGCTAGAAGAGCACCATCTCCTGTTGCAAAAGAAAGAACGCGAAATCGTCAATCTTTTTATCTTCGGTGATTTTGAAGAAGATTACCAAATCACCTGGAAACTGTCTGAGGTGTTAGCGGACTTTTACGTGGAATCCCTGATTTTACCCATTCTCAATAGTCAGCGATCGGGAGTTTCAAGCAAGATCTACTATGTTCACCGAACAACTCAAGCATAAGTCAGACTGTATGAGGCAAAAAGAAGCTTACATAGAAATAGCGCAGTTCTTTGTAGTTCTTCGTAGGTTGGGTCAATCGCCAGCGAAACCCAACCTACAACTGATGTCAAGGAAAGGGGCGATCGCCTGGCATCTGAATACAAGAACCAAGAAACCAGGTTTTCCGCAAAAACCTGGTTTCACGTGCAGCGCGACGGAAATATGCCAATAGTTACCCCTATGGCGCTTCATCTAGAGATGCTGGGCGATCGTGGTTGAGTTGGTCGAGCAGGTGCAGGATGCGATCGCCCCGTTCCAGGGAGCGGTCTTCGAGGAAAACCACTTCTGGGGTGCGACGCATACGAATGCGATCGCCCAGTTGAGAGCGAACAAAGGGGGTAGCGGACTGCAAACCTGCCATGGTTTCCTTTTTAGCCTCCTCAGTCCCGTAGATACTGACAAATATTTTGGCATGTTGGAGGTCGCCAGAGACATCCACATCTGTGATACTAACCATCCCTGCGCCCACACGATCGTCTTTGATACCGTGGAGCAACATCTGGCTGACTTCGCGCTTGATCAGGGAGGACACGCGAGCCATACGACGACTTGTAGCCATAGGACTTCTCTACCATGCTAAGGTAGGGGCTAATCTTGTACGATTCTCAGTTTACACTGGGGTTAGCCCCAGCATGGCACGGAGGGTCAAAATCACGAATATCAAGCTACTCACCAGCAGACCCAGCAGGGCGATCGCCGTTACTGGCCTCTTCAGCAGAGGTTTGAGCTGCTGAAACAAGAAAAAGAATATCCCCAGAGTAAAGGTGATAAAGTAGCGGAAGTAGCTAGATACCTTATTCAAGAAGTCTTCCATAGTCAGTCCCCATGATAAACCACCATCCCGTCTAGTATAATGCCATTCGCGATCGAGTCGGTCAAGCAACACCTGGTTCTTATTGACCGATGCCCTAGTACAGTATATGACAGGTTTAGATAAATGTCAAGTCCCGCTCTCAAACAAGTCCCACCCCGTCCCTTTCTGAAATGGGCAGGTGGCAAAAATAGGCTGATTCCGCAATATCAACCTTATTTTCCCAAAAGTTTCAACACTTACTACGAGCCATTTTTAGGTGGAGGTGCAGTTTTCTTTCATCTCCAACCCCAGTCTGCTGTCTTGACAGATATAAATCCGGAGTTGATTAATGCCTATTGCTGTGTTAGGGATAACGTAGAGGAATTGATTGAACGACTGCAAGAACATCAGCAGAAGCATAGTAACGATTACTATTATGAGAGGCGAAAGCTGACACCAGATACAGAAATAGAAAGGGCGGCACGTTTTATTTATCTGAACAGAACCTGTTTTAATGGTCTTTACCGAGAAAATTCTCAAGGGGAATTTAATGTCCCGATCGGCAGATACAAAAATCCGCAAATCTGTAATCCGGAATTACTCCGTTCCGCATCAGCTACCCTGAGAATGAGAAATGTTAAGATTGAGAAAAAATCCTTTGAATATGTCTTAGACTTTGCTAATAGCAGCGATGATTTCGTCTATTTTGACCCGCCATATTATCCAGTTAGTTCTACCAGTAATTTCACAGCCTACAGTCGCGATTTCTTTAGTAAGAATGACCAAACTAAACTCGGAGAAATTTTTGTAGAACTAGCTGGACGCGGTGTCAAAGTGATGCTGTCTAATTCTGATTATGATTTTATTCGAGACTTATACAGTCAGTTCAAAATTCACAAAATATCAGCAGCACGCTTTATTAACTCTAATGGTAAAAAGCGGGGAAATGTTTCAGAGATATTAGTCGCCTCTAGAGATTGTTGTTAGCCCAGGCAACAAAATCTGTTAAATTGTGTACTGCCAGGAGCTTTTGATTAACGCCTACTTGTGCTTTTAACCAATCAATAGCTCCTGCTTTCATACCCCCACCATCAAGCAACACAACTGTTGGTGCCGGATAGCAATCCTGGATATTCAAGTTGAGGTAGGGCAATTTTTCATCAACTGAACCACTGGTTTGCTGCGAGTGAATTATTAGACCAGAATTACAGCTTGTTCAGGAAACAAATAGAACATTTTTGTGCTAAACTAGAGCTATACTCAATGCAGACCCAATTCAGCTATGGGACGTTACTCTCTGGACCTTA
>JACOMV010000351.1 GCA_014324065.1 Hormoscilla sp. SP12CHS1
AGCTGAATTGGGTCTGCATTGAGTATAGCTCTAGTTTAGCACAAAAATGTTCTACTTGTTTCCTGAACAAGCTGTATGTCACAAAATCAGTCTTCCATCAGGCAAAGTTACTGACCTGTAAGATCGGCCCACTGGCCCACAGGTAAACAATTTGCTCGATTTACCGGTCTGGGGCCAGACCCATCTCCCCTCAAGGTCGATCGCCCTTTAAGCGAGTTTACCAGACAGCAAAAATGAGTTCCACACAGACAACTGAACTTATCTTGCACAAAGGCCCTTACGCCTCTGCCACCTAGCGCGCGCAGGCGGGCTTCGTTCTTGTAGCCGCACCCTTGAGGGTGACAGCGGCCCTTTACCACCCGTTCTCATTACTGACGCGATCGCCTGAAAAAGCAAGAAAACCGGGTTTCTCGGTTGCTAGTGAATATGTCCACAGCGGTCCTGACGCAGCACCCGTACCATCAGCAATAAATTGTATTTTCAATCCCTAAATTTCAATATCTCTTGCCAAATTTCCGGCAGAACGTTAGCCAAACCATGGTCGCTGTCCAGTTCTCTCATCTGCACCCAGGGACGCTGACTTGCAAAGTCTCTGCTAGCTTGAATGGGAATTGCTTTATCATCACGCCCGTGTAGGATGAGAGTGGGAATTTTTCGTTGCAACTGTTCCTCTTGATATTGATCTAGATATATGACAAATTGGTAATGGATAGGTAGCGATCGCCTTTCTCCATAGTGATAAACTGGCAGATATTGTTCCTGCTGCCAGCGTTCAACTTGGGCAACACCAAGTTGTGGCAACCAATGATCTAGAAATTGAAAAGCTGGTGCCAGCAAAACCAACCGCTGAACTTGTGAATGTAGCTGTCCTAGCCAAGCCGCCGTTAAACCCCCAAAACAGAAGCCAATAATGCTGACTGGCTTTCCATTGTCGGGAAATAAAGCCTCAACTTGCCGCAGTTGTCGTGTCAGGGTGACATAGGAAAAATCCCCCTGATTGAGGTCCGGAATCTGCAGGGTAATTTGCTCCGCAGAAAGGCGATCGCGTAGATACAGAGCCTTGTGAGAATTGGGACTGGAAGCAAACCCGTGCAGATAAATGTAATCAGATGCCATAAACAAAACCAGGAAAAATTCAAGATGAAATTGCTCAACTGTTTGGGAAAGTGTTTGCTGCTGTGCTTGGGCCAACTGCCGACGTTCGGTGCTGGCCACATTCCAGACGATCCGATATAGCCAAGTGGAAAATTGGGATGCCTGGCGAAACTTGGGCAACCCCTTCCAAACTCGCAAGAATACCTCTTGCACGAGATCGTCCAGGTGGGAGGGGCCACAGAGTTGGTAGAGACTGGACCTGACTTGCGCCTGATAACGGCGATACAGCTGTTGGTAGCTGTGCCTGTCACCTTGTAAACATCGGCGCACCAGTGAGCGATCGGTCTGTTGATGGGAGGATCTGCTCTGTTCGGACGTTTCTGCTAGATATGGTATGACTGAAACCACGGTCGGTTTCCTTGCCGTTGCCAATTTAGACTCGGCGGGGATGACTTTGGTTCAATTGCCATCAAAAGTAATATAGGTAGCAGATTGGCGAACCAAAATGGGATAATCATGTTAAAATTCGATCCCTAAGAGAAAATCTCAGATAGAATGGATTTACTAGAATACCAGGCCAAAGAATTATTTCGGGAGATGGGCATTCCGATATTGCCCTCTCAACGCATCGACCATCCCAAGGACCTCAAAAGTCTGCAAATTCCCTATCCAGTAGTGCTGAAGTCCCAGGTGCGCGCGGGGGGACGGGGAAAGGCGGGGGGTGTCAAGTTTGCCGAAAACACGATCGATGCGGTAGCAGCGGCCCAGACGATTTTTCAGCTGCCGATCCTGGGCGAGTATCCCGAAGTGCTGTTAGCGGAGGCTAAGTACAATTCTCAAGAGGAATTTTATCTGGCTGTTGTCCTGGATACAGGGGCTCGACGCCCAGTTCTGTTAGGCTCAAAAACAGGGGGAGTTGAGGCAGAAGCGGTGATGTCCCAAATGCAGTTAGTGGTGGTAGACCAGGAATTATCGTCGTTTTACGCGCGGCGTCTGGCTGTCTTAATGGGGCTGGACGGACCGCTAATTCAGGCAGTCAGCGATATAGTCGAGAAAATGTATCTGCTATTTGCCCAAAAAGACCTAGCTCTGGTGGAAATCAATCCCCTGGGTGTAAGTTCGACAGGGGAGATGATGGCTCTAGATGGCAAAGTGACTGCTAATGATGATGCTTTGGGGCGTCATTGCGACTTGGTGGAGTTAGCGGGAACGACCAGCCAACAAAAACAATGTCTGGGGACATCGCCCTTGCGGGAATTGCGGTTGAAGCAGGTGGAAGAGGCCGGAAATATTGGCATTTTATCTAATGGTGATGGTACGATCAGGATGACTCTGGATTGGCTCTACGAAGCGGGAGTCAAGCCAGCGGTTTTCGTTAATGTGGCTTTTAAGGCTCAGGGAGGCTTGATACCCGACGTCCTGTGCGAACAGATTCAACAAGGTTTGGATCTCTTGAGTCAAGATAAGAGAGTGAAGGTGATATTGGTGAATATTATCAGCAGCTTAACTCCTGGCGATCGGATAGTGGCGGCAATCAAAGAATATTGGCAAGGCCGAACGAACACAGATCGGTCTGGAAGTGACCTGCATGTCATCGTGCGCGTGGTGGGCGACCAACGGTCGAAAGCTTCAGAGATAGTCACAGATATGCCAATTACGGTGGTGGAAAGCTTGGATGATGCCCTAGATCGAGTGATTATGGCGTCAAAGTCATCCAAGGAGAATTGAGAGCAAGATTAAAAATGAATTTTAGTCCTAAGAGCAAAGTTTTAGTGCAGGGTGTGACAGAACCACTGGGTGGACGACATGCGGCTTTGATGAAGGCATACGGCACAAATGTGGTTGCAGGAGTGAGTTCGGGTTATGGCGGACAGGAGTTGGAGGGAATTCCCATTTTTGACTTGGTAGAACAGGCGACGGCGGCGGTGGGCACAGTTGATACGACGCTGATCTTTGAGCCACCATACTTGGTGCTGGATGCAGCCTATGAGGCGATCGCCTCGGGGATTCGGCAGATTATCATTATTACTGCGGGGATGCCGCCTTTGGATATGGTGCGGCTGGTGCGGAAGGCGGAGGCAACGGAAACTCTGTTAGTCGGACCAAACTGTCCTGGCATCATACTGCCCGGACAGTTGTTGCTGGGAACTCATCCGACTCAACTCTATACTCCCGGTAAGGTGGGGTTGATTAGCTGCGCTGGCACCTTGACTTATGAGGTGGCTCTGGAGTTGACATCTGCTGGGTTAGGTCAGTCGATCGGGGTGGGTATTGGCAGGGATGCGATCGTCGGTTCCTCTTTTGCCCAATGGCTGCAAATATTGGATGAGGATGAGAAGACCCAGGCGATCGTGTTAGTGGGGGAAATAGCTGGCAATGGAGGGGAGGAAGCAGCGGCCCGCTATATTAAAGAGGCGATCGATAAGCCAGTGGTGGCCTACATGGCGGGACAACAGGTTCCTCGGGAAAAGCTTCGGGGCCATGCAGGCACTGTGATAGCTGCGCAACTGTTAGCACAGGAGGGAAAAAAGAAGGCAACCGCGATCGGGGCAGATTGGGATCTGGCGGCGCGGAAAATCGAGGTTTTCAAGGGAGCAAAAATACCTTTGGCAGCACGTCCGGCGGAAATTGCCAAACTGCTGAAAAAGGTACTCAAGAAAAAGTAGGCTTGTGAGGCAATGGATAGCAACAACATCAACAACATCAAGGATAAATATGCGATCGTGCAAGGGGCGAAGATTCATTATCTGATAGCAGGAGAAGCAACGGCCCCAACTGTGCTATTTTTACATGGAGCCAGTTTTAGTTCCCAAATATGGCGGGAAATTGGCACTCTCAAATTATTAGCCGATCGAGGATATGGCGCAGTTGCTGTAGACTTGCCGGGGTATGACAGTTCCCAGCGCCTAGGGGGCGATCGCGCAGAGTTTTTGCTGGAATTGATCGAGGTTTTAAAGTTAAATAAGCCGATTTTAGTATCGCCATCCATGAGTGGAGGTTACAGCTTGCCTTTTGTGGTCAAACATGCATATAAATTGGGAGGATTTATCCCTATTGCGCCGGTAAATATTGAGGAACACGAGCAGGGACTGGAAGGGATAGAACTGCCGACTATGGCAATTTGGGGCAGCAATGATCGGTTAGGGGTCGAGCTGGGAATCACTTTCCAACCCTCCCATTCGGAACCGGACTCGCGATTTTCACCGCAGGAGGCTACTGGGTAATAGGCCCTTGTCCTGGGTAGC
>JACOMV010000352.1 GCA_014324065.1 Hormoscilla sp. SP12CHS1
GCTACAAAAACCCTCAAAATATCTGTAAAGTCTAAGTGGGTAATTCAGATTTTTTTAAATAGGTCGCAACTTAGGTTAAATAGCTTAGCAGTAATGTCCCATCACCGCAAGACATTTTCTCACCTTACCATAAAAATTGGTAGGTTGGCGGAGGCGAAACGAATGGCGGGGGCGATCGGGGTAAAAGCGATCGTCTTCCCGCCATCTTACCTCGCAGATCCTACCATCGCTAAGGACTCCGAATTTTCCCAAGTCACTGACTCTTCAAGTTCACCCGATCGGGCAAAAGTTTGAGCTGCTAACAAAGCAGTCTGTAGGTCTACAGATATTTTAGCTGGATAATTCCCCAATTGTCCGCCAACAACCAGTTTTTCCATTTTCGACCCAAGGGAGCGATCGACCGAGTTATAGAAATCGATGTTATCAAAAGTGACGCTAACAATATATTTACCTCCTTCGCCGCCACCAATAGTCATGTAAGTTTCTTCATCGGCCCCCAAAGTTACTAAAGTTTTGGTTTTGCCATCTAATTCGCAGATCGCTGATTCTATTTGTTGCCAAGTTGGGTTGTCGATGAGATGGCCTTCATCGAGAGGGCCAACCCATTTTTCAACGGATAAGTCTAATACAAACATTATTTGCTCCTTGTTTTTGGTGGTTTAACCATTATCGTTTTGCTACCACTAGGGGTAACGATGTCTAATTCTTCTATACCTAATTGCCAAGCCATAGAATTGACTTCTCCACGCAGCCCGCAAGCAGCACAAAGGTCGCGGTCTACGATTAAACGAGCTTTCCGACCTCTAACTCCTGCGTCTGCTGCTTGCTGAAAAGCATCAGCTTCTGCATGGGTTTTGGTGATGGGATTAACTCTTAATGTTATCTCGCGAGAATTAGGATTACTGCCAGAATTGATACCGAAGAAACTGAAACCGCTTATTTCTAGTTTAGCTATAGTCGATCTGTCCGCTTCGCTACCCGCAGGTGGTAAATCGAGTTGCTGTCTATACTGGGAAAGTTCGTCAAAGATGCTGTTCGTTTTTCTTCTCCTGTTTGAATATACGAATCATAACAAACCCTCGCTGGGGCCAAGGAACGGGGATAGGACCGTAGCACCCACTGTAAATATCTTAGCAGTAATGTCCCATCACCGCAAAACATTTCCTCACCTTACCAGAAAAATTGGTAGGTTGGCCGAGGCGAAACGAATGGCGGGGGCGATCTGGCGATCTGGCGATCGGGGCCATTCTTGATGAGGTGCCGGTGGAGCCAGGCCATAAAAGTTGACCAGCTGCCGAGATAAGATTATAATCTAATAATAACTTAAACCAAAAGTAAAAATAAGATATATGAGGTTGGCGGCTACGACTTAAAAATAGATTATACTAAAAACCCGGTGCCGCGACGATCGGAAAACGATGGGACGTGGACAGATGCTTTTTGGCGACAGCAAGGATTGAGATAAGGTCGGCCAAAATTGCTTTCACCTCTTATGAAAACCTGTTGAGTTAACTTATTTTGACATCGTCTCCAATGGGAAAATGTGAGATTTCGCTAATATGCACTATGCACCAGATACAGGGGTTGAGTTGAGGCACGAAACCCAACCTACGCACCACGGCAAAAAATGAGATGCACTATTAGCAATTATCCATTAGCAATTAGCGAATATTGCTGGCATATTGCCAAAGTGAAATGCACCCTGTTTAAGCATTATTATATTAGTCGGTTTCAACCGACTTTAGCTATTAGCCAGGGGTTTGAACCCCCGGCGGGCCGACAGCGAAGAGATAGAATTACTGGACAGTCTCGGCACCCAGCAGATCGCGATAAACCCCCTCAACGGCACGCAATTGTTCGTGGGTGCCGCGCTGCACTACCAAACCGCGATCGAAGACAATAATCTCATCTCGTTTCCTTGCCATCCATTGCAATACTAGCACGTTCCCGATCGCCGCAGCGATGCCAATTAAAGTTAATAGGTAGTCGTAGGCAAACATGACCGCCCCATAAAATACTACCATGACGGCATCGATCGCCGTTGTCGCCAATTCTCCCGACAGCACCTCGGCCACATCCGTATTAATTCCCACGCGACTGCTAATTTCCCCGGCAAACCTTTGGGCGTAAAACCGGGCGGGCAAATTCAACACGTGCTGATAAAAGCCTGCCGACATTTCCACCGCTAACTTTACTTTTAATTTGCGTAAAAAGCGCAGTTGTACTAGAATGATTATCCCTTGCAACAGGGTCGCGATCGCCATGGCTAAGAGTAAAGGTCGCAACCAGTCGGTCATGTTTTCCAGCAGGATGCGATCGACAAATATTTGACTGAAGACGGGGAGGGCCAAACCGGGAACGACCAGGAGAAAACCAGCGCAGATTAAATACAAAATTGCCCCGAAAGACCCGCGCAAGCGATCGAACAGGGATAAGAACATGCTGGGTTTGCGTCCGTCTTTGGTAAATTCTGGCCCCGGTCTTATTTCTAAAGCTACCCCAGTAAAGCTGCGATCGAATTATTCCCAGGAAACCTGCCGCCGTCCGCTAGCAGGATCGTTGAGAAAAACCCGGGTTTGATCGAACCCTTCCACCACCAGAAAGTGATTGAAATTCCAAAAGACAATAAAGGGAGGTTCTTCTTCGGGTATCCCTTCCAGTTCGATTTTATAGCCATCAGCTTCCATGCCGTAGCGTCTGGCAGCCAGAATAATTTTATCGGCTTTACTGCCATCCCGGGACACGCCGCATTCCGCCCGCAGTTCGGCCAGGGGCACCATGCGATCGTAATATCCGAGAATGATGCCAAGGGCAGCCGCACCGCATTCGACGGCTTCCATTTGTAAAACAGTGGGAGTTTTGATGCGTATGATATTGAGAATTACTCATCAACTAAGTTGGAGATCGCGAATTTATCACCTATGCTATCATATAATCAGTAAACTACTCAAAATAGCAACTCAAACCATGAGGATCGGGCAAGCAAGTAAAATCACTCTGAAAGAAGTGCCTCTGATTTTTGGATTTCAGAAGCGGTATGACGGTTCCTTTTCACCATTGTTATCCTGGCGTAACGGCAGATGAACAGCAGGAACTGTTGCAAATTCGGAATGACTTTGATGACTACCTGACAGAAGGAGAAGTCTCAGAAGGACAAGTGCGATTAATTGCCGTTGCCCCTGCGACTAGCGGGTTTTTATCAATCCCCAATCCAGTTAAGGGTGGAAAAAGGCATTGACAGGATTAACATTGACTGAAGATACCAGCATTACAGGTCGCTTCGATCTGATTGCAGTCAACAAGGATAAACCGATCGCAAATGATGTGAATTTTTGGGTTTTAGTGATTGAAGCTAAACTCTGTTTAGCAGATCCCTTAGCGGGTTTACCTCAATTGCTTACCTATGCCTATAAAAGCCTAGAACGTCAAGAATCAGTCTGGGGACTAGCGACAAATGGAGTGCGTTATCTGTTTGTATATATCCAGCCAGGAAATGCTCCCACTTATCAGTATATGCCCTTACTGAATTTGCTGGAATCTTCCTCGGCAATTCAGTTGCTACAAGTCCTGAAAGCTATCTGTAAGCTATAGAGAGTGAGAGTGGAAAGCAGGCGATCGCACTTTTGATTCTCGCTAATTGAATTAAGAAACCTGCTTTCTGGGTTACTGCGGCCAAGTTAAGATGCACCCGATCGCCCTCTCGACTTCATCCCATATGCTATCATGCAAACATGCTGTGATATTCATCACTTACCTAAGCTATACTTTGAAACGAATAGACTTGCGCTGTTAGTGATTTAGTCAAGAGAATACAGCGAATTAAGTTCTTATGGGTAGAAGGAGTGTAAGGTGGGCTGCGGCCCACCCTACAAGCTGACCCTGCCTTACAAGCCGATCGCATCGGCAGCAAATTCTCCCAATATCTGATGGGAGATGCCCATTATATGGATACCATCCCAGAATAAATACTCGTCCGGGTGAGAACAGGGGATTAAAGTTTCTGTATCTAAGCAAGGTTCGGTCACGTTCGTAAAACCAAACTGCTCTGGATTTGCCAGGGTTTCCTGCAACAGGGAATAAACATCCAATGGGATGATGTTAATGTCGGGTAAAGACTGACTCAAATCACTGAGAGTATCTTCCAAAAGGAAATTATGCAATATTGTCACGGTGCTGAGACGGGTTGACTCTTCCGTCCCCTGACTGAGGGCGCGAGCAGTCTTTCCTAAATCTGGTAAATTAGGTACTAGTGCCAGCAAGCAGAAGTAAAGATCCAGTAACCCGGCTTGAATACTACAAATTGTAATATCTTTGGTCATCCGTAT
>JACOMV010000353.1 GCA_014324065.1 Hormoscilla sp. SP12CHS1
TTGCTAGTCTAGGACCTCAGGCGACCGCCTAGGGGGTAATCCCCTCCATTCGCCAACAGAATCCTTTAGGGTGAGGGCGTGGGATCGAGAGATTTCACAATTCACAATTCACAATTCACCATTCTCAATTACCCAGCTTTTGCCTCTCCCAGCTTCCAAGTCAGACTCGAAACTACATTAATGATGATATGAGCGACGATCGGGACTAACAAATTGCCAGTTTCTAAGGCAGTATATCCCAGCACCAACCCCACTGCCGTCGCCCAAATCACATAAGGCCATCGTTCCATGCCGCTAAAGTGCAAAACCCCAAAGCAGACACTCGATACAATTAAACCTAAAACGTTCAAGCCGAATGCTGGCAGGATCACGCCTCTAAAGAGCAATTCCTCACTCAATCCCGGTAATAATCCCAGCCAAATAAAATCAACATAGAATAAAGGGTTCAGCACCAATCTTAAATATAAATCAGCACTTTCCCGGTAAGCTGGCCAAATTTTATAAACGATCGCACTTGCCCCTGTCAACCCCAGTCCCACTCCCACACCCAAGAGCAAAAATTCCGGTTTCCAGAACAGCGGCAGTTGCGGCACGGGATCGAACTGTAGCCACACCTTTGCCACTATCAGCAATATCACTGCCGTTACCCCCATCGCAATCAAAACTTGCGTGCGCGTCATGGGTTCTATTTCTGGATTCTCATTTGTCATTTGTCAGTTGTTATTTGTTAGTTGTCGGCTGGGCTTTTATCACTAATGGTGGATAAACAATTTAATGATGATATGCTGGGTGTAAGTGCATCAACACTGATGCCTGCCCGATCGGCCACCAAGACGCCCAATGCCTCTAAATATGATTTTACCCGCAAAGCTTTGATTCCGAGCGCTTCTGGGGGCACATTCATCCGAGTTACATTATCTGCCACCGCGATAATTTTTGCCCGTGACTGACTCAAACTGAGCAGGCCACTACCACCGCAAGCAGTTGCTGGCACTACCACGGCATCTACTCCATCTACCCAAATATCCCCTGGTTGAGAGTCCGCACCCTTGACTACAAATTGGGGGGCGCGACTCAGTCCTACTAACACGCAGGGTAAGAAAGTATAGCCCAATTCCTCTGCTGCGCAGCGGGGGGACAGTTGCGGATCCAGAGGCAAAGGTAAGAGTGCCGGTGCATGGGCGCAGGGGATTTGGAATTTCCGCACCACCAGGTGACTAATTACTGCTTCTGCACCCGCGATCGGGTCCACGCCCTGTCCGTGGCGATAGTTTTGCAATGCATCACTATCGCTATCGTCCGGGAACCGGGCCACCACCGTGATCGCCTCTGCTTGGGCCTGACTTATCAGTGCTTCTGCGGCCCGCAACAGACTATCAGGATTGGCAATTGTCCCCCAACTAGCACCGGTTGCCGATCTGCGCAATTCCACCTGTAACGGTGCATCTGTCACCACATAGTCCGTCAGAGACAGTCCCAAAGTTGCTCTCGTAGCGTCTGCTGCTTGCAGGTGCCGCTGGCGCAGTTCCGGTTCTATCCCCCGATCGAGAATTAAACCCACCCGGTTCTGATGTACTGGTCGCAGACCGTAGCATCCTGCCGCAAATTTGTCAAGTCCATAGCCTTCCACATAGAAGGCATTAAGTAAATTCCAGTACAGTTGGGCACCATTGAGCACATTGGGGTGGGTAATCAGGCGATCGCAGATTTGGGCGATCGCCCTAGCTACAGGCATTGCATCTCCAGCATAGCCACCAATTGCGGCCCCCACCCCCGTAGGCACGATTAACACCACAGTGTAAGGACGCTTGTTCACCTTGATACAGCAGACTTCTGAGATTCTACCGTCATAATAGCCTCAACCTGGGCTGTTTGCCCTTCGGTGTCAACGCCGGTAACTGCCCAGCGTAGGGGTTCGCCCCGGCGCTGCAACTCTGCCTCAATTTCTTGATGCAGTTGGGATGGCGTTGCTTGCAAATCTATCTCTGCCGTAATAAAATGTGTTGTCATCGGGTAATTCTCACGCTATCTATTTCCCATGCAGGACTACTTTTACGGACGACCAAATTGGCGATCGTACACCTCATCTTCCTTTTCAGTAAAAATTTTCAGGTCCGATCGGGGGAATGATACGCACAGCAATGCATAACCTTCCTTTTGCAAATCTGGACTAAGTCCCATACCCTCACTTTGATCTACAGTTCCCGTCTCTAGCAGGGCCGCACAGGTAGTACAAACACCCGCATTACAGGAATTAGGCAAGTCCAGTCCCGCGGCCTCAGCAACTTTCAGGATCTTCTTATCCTCTGGTACTTCCAGGGTATGGATATTGCCTTGGTGGTTAATTTCGACGGTATAAGTCTGAGGCATAACTTCGGTTTAGGGGCAACTGCCTGTTACAAAACTACATCTGCTTATTTTTTCACGAACAGGACAATTAGCCGTTAAATATTTATTTAATAATTGGTCATAGCTCCGCACAATACCCCTGTAATGCATACAACGGCCAATGTGTACTGTGTCTCCCGGGAGCGCTAAAAGCACATACATGGGAGACACAGGAGGTTCACCGCAGTGCCGTCTTACCTCAGTTTTTGACCTGGTTGCACCAGGTGGGTACCCAGGTTCGGTAGCTTCCGTTTCCGGTTACTGGCCCGGTATACTGCCGCTAGAACTACACGGGTTCCCGTTTATCTCAAGGCATAGATCATAAAACTTTATTGGCAGTCACCAACACCGCAGTAGAACCTGTAAAGTATATTAGCATGATTTTTGCTTTTGTGGCTACTTATCTTTCCAAAGTGCTTGAGAGCCGTTCTTAGTAAGCACTTTAGTGCTTGACCGTTCGTAGTAAACACTTTAGTGCTTGACTGGTGGGCGGTGCCCACCCTAGGGTTTGTACCATATAGATTCTATTTTGCGGGCGATCGCCAGTGCCCGATCTCTTTCGGGCGTCTCCAGCAGAACCGTCACATGTCCCAACTTCCGACCAGGACGGGATTCTTTCTTACCGTACCAATATACCTGAGCTTGCCGAATTGCTGCCAACTCTTGACGCTTGACAAAATAGTCATGTATTGCTAACTCATAGCCCAGCAAGTTGACCATGATTGCACCAGTACAGTTTAAGGCTGGGTTGCCCACCGGCAGATGACAGACCATTCTCAGATGCTGCTCAAATTGGGAAGTTTGGCAAGCATCCAGGGTAAAATGGCCAGAATTATGGGTCCGAGGGGCAATTTCATTTACTAATAGCTTGCCAGAACTGGTTAAAAATAGCTCAATGCCAAAGACGCCGACTACTTCCAGACTGTCCAAAAGGGTGCGAGCGATCGCCTCTATCCGTTCTCTGACAGCTATAGTAATCTGGGCAGGCACCAGTACCCTACGGCAAACTTGGTCTTCCTGCTGGGTTTCCACCACTGGATAGACCACCACCTCCCCGGCGACCGAACGGGCCGCGATCGCGGCCAACTCCCGTTCAAAGGGGATAAACTCTTCGAGCAATGCCGGGGTTTGTCCCAGTTGTTGTAAAGTTAAGTCTAGGGCCTGACGATCTTTAAGGATAAAAGTCCCTTGACCATCATAGCCGTGGCGTCGGGCCTTGACTACCACTGGGAAAGACCAATCTTGAAGATATAGTTTTCCATTGAGGGAGATAAACTTAGGGACAGGTAAACCCAGTCGCTGCAAGTAACAGCGCTGATCGTACTTATCTAGCAGTGGGGCGAGACTCTCCAGTCCGGGACGGAAACAAACACCCTCGGTGGCCATAGGTTTGAGGGCCTCCAGGTTAATAAACTCATTTTCAAAGGTAATTACATCACAGCGATCTGCTAGTTGGGCGGTAGCGGCAGCATCATCTATTGGTGCCAAGATGACATCAGCAGCATCTGCCACTGCTGGATCTGACTTGTTGGGAGTTTGCACCACCAGTTCTGTATCCAAACATTTAGCTGCACCCGCCATCATCCAGGCCAACTGTCCGCCACCTATCACGCCTACTCGCTTCACTTGCTGTTGTCCCTTCTCTCTTAACCTGACAATAATCTTAACCGGACGATCGGGCAACTGCCGCTCTCTCCTATGATATCATGGCAGCCAATTCGGCAACATTGTAGCAACCTTTTGGACAAATGCTATTACCCGACCTTAACGGTCGCTTTTTCGGTGCTGAAATTATTACAGCTTGTTCAGGAAACAAGTAGAACATTTTTGTGCTAAACTAGAGCTACACTCAATGCAGACCCAATTCAGCTATGGGACGTTACTCTCTGGACCTTAGACAAAAAGTAGTCACTGCTTATCAATTGG
>JACOMV010000354.1:0-4313 GCA_014324065.1 Hormoscilla sp. SP12CHS1
TAGCCGGATGCGGTGAAAGTCGCAAGTCCGGTTCCGAATGGGAGGGTTGGGAAGTGATTCCCAGCTCGACCCCTAACAGGATATCATGCGATCAGGCCCGTTGCTCTGACAGCCACTATGTAAAATATTGTCAACGATTGGGGCAGTATAGGCTAAAACCCTTGATCTGTGGGAATTTCAGGCACGATCGTACGAAGGACAAACTACTTTCTTGCCCACAATTCGCCCAGGATGATAGAATAATCAAATCAAGCTAGGGGTGCCTGAGTCAAACCAGGCTGAGATTACACCCTTAGAACCTGAGTCCGGTTAGTACCGGCGAAGGGAAGCTGTTTACCGAGGAAAACTTTTATGCGGACAGAATGGATCGCCAAGCGGCGCGGGCAAAGCAATGTCACCCAAATGCACTACGCCCATGAAGGTCTGCTGACTGAAGAAATGTATTACGTGGCCCAGCGGGAAAAACTCCCAGTTGAGTCGATCCGGGAAGAAGTGGCCCGGGGGCGGATGATAATTCCGGCCAATATTAACCACCCGAACCTGGAACCGATGTGCATTGGCATTGCATCTTCCTGCAAGGTAAACGCCAATATCGGTGCTTCTCCTAACTCTTCTAACCTGTCCGAAGAAGTCGATAAGTTGAATCTGGCGGTAAAATACGGTGCCGATACCGTGATGGACTTGTCCACTGGCGGCGGGAACCTAGATGAGATTCGCACTGCGATTATCAATGCCTCCTCAGTGCCGATCGGGACGGTGCCCATCTACCAAGTGGTAGAAAGCGTGCATGGTAATATCGAAAAGCTGACGCCTGAAGATTTTCTCCACGTCATCGAGAAACACGCCCAGCAAGGGGTGGATTACATGACCATCCATGCAGGTTTGTTAATCGAATATTTGCCCTTGGTGAAAAATCGGATTACGGGCATTGTCTCTCGCGGTGGCGGTATCATTGCCAAGTGGATGCTGCACCATCACAAGCAAAATCCCCTCTACACCCACTTTGACGAAATAATCGAAATCTTCAAAAAGTACGATGTCTCCTTCAGTTTAGGAGATTCCTTGCGTCCGGGTTGCACTCACGATGCTTCCGATGAAGCGCAGTTAGCAGAACTGAAAACCCTGGGACAACTGACCCGCCGCGCCTGGGAACATGACGTGCAGGTGATGGTAGAAGGACCGGGTCACGTGCCGATGGATCAGATTGAATTTAATGTCAAGAAGCAAATGGAAGAGTGTTCGGAAGCACCCTTCTACGTACTGGGTCCATTAGTGACGGACATCGCCCCCGGTTACGATCATATTACCTCTGCGATCGGGGCCGCGATGGCGGGTTGGTACGGCACGGCAATGCTATGTTACGTCACGCCCAAGGAACATTTAGGACTCCCCAATGCCGAAGACGTGCGCAATGGGTTAATCGCCTATAAAATAGCCGCCCATGCAGCAGATATTGCCCGACGCCGCCCGGGTGTACGCGATCGGGACGACGAAATGTCGGCAGCGCGGTACAATTTCGATTGGAATCGTCAGTTTGAACTGGCCCTAGACCCCGATCGGGCGCGGGAGTACCACGACGAAACCCTGCCAGCGGACATCTACAAAACGGCAGAATTTTGCTCTATGTGCGGGCCAAAATTCTGTCCCATGCAGACCAAAGTAGATGCAGATGCCTTAACAGAGTTGGAGAAGTTCTTGCAGAAAGAACAAACTGCTAAGGAAATGACAGCAGTTGCTGCGAAGTAATGTATAATAGTAGGGTGGGCGCTGCTGGCGCTGCCCGCCCTGGGACTGGTGCATCCGGTGATGCATGTAATATAGCTGGCGCAGGCGGGCTTTGTTCCTGTAGGTATTGGGGTGGAATGGCACTGACGCCCACCTGTCATTACAGTGATCGCGTCGGGTCACGTCAGCAGTACATATGGAATGTACCTTCGGGTAGGGCGCATCCAAGCTTTGGGGGAGGTATCTCAATACCTCTCGGTTAAGGATATAGATTGTCATTGCGAGGGGGGGGACAACCGCGATCGACTTATGGAAAATTGAGTTAACCCCCCCGAAGCAATCTCCCCGACGACGCTAGAGAATTGCTTCGGGGGGATCTTGCGCGAAATTCAAAATTCAAAATTCAAAATTCAAAATGCTTTTGGAGCAAGGCTTTAGCCACAGCCACTATCCGGCTGGTGGATTATTTCTGCCGCGCTGCACTAGCGAGTAAATTAAGTAGTTGTGCAAAATTATTTTTAGATTTCGGCTTGGGGGCGATCGCACAGGAAAATTCTGGCCCTCTAGCCCTATCCCATAAGGCTTTCAGGGATTTAAATTCTCCGAAATTCGGCACTGATGTGCAAGCAGGAGCAACGGGAGATGGGGATTGAAACAGCCAGGATCGTCATTCGCGATGGGGGGCAAATCTCTACTGGGACAATAGGAGCAGGCGCGGCGGGAAATATTATGATCCGGGCGTCTGAGTCGGTAGAATTAATTGGAGCGGTTCCCGAGGTTTCCAATGATGACATCCCCCAAAGTGACTTCTAGTTCCGCGATGAGGGCCTATTTCCCAGCGGCATATTGGCGGCTTCAACTGGAACGGGAGATGCGGGCGCCCTTGCCTTGCGGGCCGAACGGTTGTCAGTCCGAGATGGGGCAACAGTCACAGTCAGCAGCGAAATTGCTGGGGAAGCCGGTGACCTGACGATCTCTGCTCCTGAGGTCCGCCTGGACCGGGGCACCCTGAGCGCGGAAACCGTAGAAGGAAAGCAGGCAAATATTAATCTCACGGCACGAGATCTGCAACTGCGTCGGGGCACGATAATTTCCACAAACGCCACAGGAGAGGCCACGGGGGGCAATATCACCCTGTCCGCAGAGACCTTAGTAGCACTGGAAGATAGCGACATCAGCGCCAATGCCGAACAAAGCTTTGGAGGTCAGGTGCGAATAACAGCAGAGGGGATCTTTGGCACCGAATTCCGGGAGGAAAATACCTCAGAAAGTGACATCACCGCTACTTCTGACCTGGGTGCCGAGTTTAGTGGCACAGTATAAATTTCAACACCAGATATAGACCCCGGTAAAGGGTTAATCCAATTATCACAGAATGTGGTGGATGCAGCCGAACTGATCGGCCAGGACTTTTGCCGACAGGCGCAGGATAGCGAATTTACCATCACTGGACGAGGAGGTTTGCCACCTAACCCCAATGAAGATATCGTTAGCAATGATACCAGGGTTAGTTGGGTCGAGCCTGTGGGGGCAAGTTCTGGTGCGGGGGCGACTAACAACGGGACAAACAACAAACCTCAAACAGGAAGTATTTCCTCATCGGAAATAGTCTCCGCCAGAGGATGGATATTCAAGGAGAATGGTGAAGTATTATTAGTGGGTTACGACCCCACCCAGACCGGACCAATACGTAACCAGCCTAACCGCAATACCTGCAGAGCGGTAGAATAATGAATTGTTCTCTACGCTGTCAGCCCACCTTCGGTGTCTCCTGGGATCTCGATGTTCCCCGGTTTCGAGGCGCCAAGTCGGTTTTCAATCGACTGAAAACCTTGTTTGGAAACGTCAGTTCGACAGTTATCAGTTGTCAGTTGTCAGTTGTCAGCATAATGCCTGCTCCGCATGCCTTCTCGTCGCCAAGAGCAAAAATCCCCAGTCTTATGCTCCCAATCGAGCGTTCTCTAGAGGATTTAAAACACAGTTCTGAGGTAGATCAGGTAAGCCTTTTAGTATTAAGTCAAGGGATGGTTTCTTAGGTAAATCGGTACCTGCTGTTTTCAGCGAGCGCTGCTAGTTGAAAATCAGCTATTTTCATTAGTATTTGATTATTGATAATCAAAACTGCTGCCTGGATGGCGTTTAATATCTGTCGAACTCACGTTGTCTAGAAAGTATTTCCCTGGCTCCGCCGGGTAACAGGTTGCGCTCCTAATACGATCTAATTAACTCAAGTATTGAAAATGCAACTGCTCGAGGAAAAAACAATGAGTACCTCACGTTGGAACGATGAAAAATTAGACCGTCTGGCCGACCTAGTGAGCGGCATAGCCCAGCAAGTAGAAGGTTTGACCCAGCGGGTAGAAGGTTTGACCCAGCAAGTAGAAGGTTTGACCCAGAAGCTAGACGAGACGACCAATATAGCTAATGGTAACGCTCGTGTCATTCAAGCTCTAGCTGATGCTATGGCCGAAGCGGCAGAAGAACGTCGAGCAGCAGCCGAAGAACGGCTAGAAATTCTGCGGCAAATTAGGCAACAACAGTCAGAAATTCGCGGCATGCAAACAGAAAATCACCGCATGTGGGAGATG
>JACOMV010000354.1:4400-5617 GCA_014324065.1 Hormoscilla sp. SP12CHS1
CAGAAATTCGCGGCATGCAAACAGAAAATCACCGCATGTGGGAGATGCTGCTCTCGCAACGCAACCAAGATGATAACCCAAATACCTAAGCAGTCACGAAGGCAGCACTAAAGTGCTTACTACCAACCACCGCAAGCACTTTAGTGCTTACTACCAATCACTAAAGTGCTTACTACCAACCACCGCAAGCACTAAAGTGCTTACTACCAACCACCGCAAGCGCTAAAGTGCTTACTACCAACCACCGCAAGCGCTAAAGTGCTTACTACTAACCACCGCAAGCGCTAAAGTGCTTACTACCAACCATTAACCATTAACCATTAGCCATGAAAGCTCTGAAAAGATTATACAGGCGGCGCATATTTATCCTGACAGTCCTGTTTTGCCTATCAATGGGCATACAGCCAGTCATCGCACAGATGTCAAGCCCGATCGGCCTCAGTCAGCTATCTGCTGAGTCTCTGGTCGCAGAAAGTAAAATTTTATATCAAAGGGTGGATTTTAAAGCAGCAGAAAATATGTTATAATGGGCAGCATATGGAATTCAGGGCGATCGCCTGAACGAAGCGATCGCCTTAAGCAACTCGTCTCTGACCTATCAGGAACTGGGGGAGTACTCAGAAGCGCAAAAGGCGATCGCACAAAGCCTGAAGCTGCTAGGTGAGGGCACCGAAATGAGGCTGCTAGCCCAAACCCTAGATATTCAGGGGAACCTGCAACAGTCAAGGGGACAAGCCCAAGAGGCGATCGAGACCTGGGAAAAAGCAGCCCAAATCTATGCTAAAATAGGAGAAAGGGGGGTACTGGAACCAAATGAAATCAACCAAGCCCAAGCGCTGCAAGATTTGGGGCTATATCCCAGGGCATGCATGAAATTAATGTCAGCATTAGGACTGGAAAATGCAGAATGTGAGGTAACAGCAGCGCAGCTAGAGCGTCGGTCCAGTAGAGGGGGTTGACAAAAAAATAAAAATGTGTACTAAAAATTCTGGTAAATATATAGACAGGAGTACCCGACAGTCGGATCGATCGCACGGGGAGGTTTTCTCCTGCTAAGGAGGAAATTTCTCGGGGTGCCGACCAACTGTTGAGCAGCAAGCAACTGTTATGGGATAATTCTCCTACTTGTTTCCAGAGGATGCGATAATCTTCATATCCATCTTTGTAGTGACCTGCCAGTTGCCCGCTGCTGAAAATTGTCTGTACGTCATCCACCA
>JACOMV010000355.1 GCA_014324065.1 Hormoscilla sp. SP12CHS1
TAGCCTCCTGCGGTGAAAGTCGCACGTCCGGTTTCGAAAGGGAGGGTCGGGAAGCGATTCCCGGCTCGACCCCTGACTATCCTTACCAGTTACCAGTTATCTGTTATCTGTAGTCACTGGTTAGTCATGGTACTGGTCGCCGTTCGCGAACGGCTGCGGCAATGAGGATAGGGGGCCCGGTATCGGGAGTAGGCTTGATGGTGGCGACGCCCAAACTCAAAGTGAAATAAAGGCTGACCCGTTTCCGATTTTTCGGGCCGCGGACCGTGAGTACACATCCATGTCGTGCGCGGAAGCGACACGACATGGCGGGCATCTCTGGAAACTGTCGGGAAAAGCCCTATAGGCGATCGCGCAATTTCTGACCTGAGAGCAAATCACTTGGACGACACGATTCGCTTCAGTGGGGCCGGTGCAGGATCCGATGAGGGCAAATCCTTCGCCACCATAACGAGCAATCAAATCAGCTGCCAGCTCCCCAATATCCCCCTCCACTGCAGCGAGTTTGTAGAGCACCAGCAACCAGTTGCAAACAGGCATCACCAGCAAAATGGCCATGAGTATCATTGTAGAATTTGAGAATGCGACCACACATAATCAGGGAAATAAAAGCATTGGCATTAGATCACCAGTTTTCGCGGATTTCGCAGTGCTACTCCCATTGGAGCACCTCCAGAGTCAATCTATCTAAAAAAGCGAGACGCTGCAACTGCTGGTTTTCGGCCTCCAGTTGCTCAAACAGCTGCACTTGTTGAATCAGCCCGCTGACGCAATACAGGCCAATGAATCAGTTTGGTGACATAATCAGCCGCTCTGGCAGCATAGGCGTTGCACAACGCCTATCGTACATCGGCGTCTCCGGAGCTGCGCTCTCTTTTCCCTCGCCAGCCTAGCGCGATCGCTGTCAGACCCGACGTCACCAATACGCCTGATAATCCTCTGATAACAACACTTCCCACCAATCCCGATGGGTCAAATACCATTCTACTGTACGACGCAATCCCTCTTCTATAGTCACTGTAGGCGTCCAGGACAATTCTGTTTTAATCTTGGTCGCGTCAATAGCATAACGGAGATCATGTCCCGGCCTATCCTTGACAAAAGTAATTAAATTACTGCAAGGACGCACGGGCAGATCCGGTGCTAATTCATCCAATATCTGACATAGCATTTGCGCCAGGGAGATATTTTTCACCTCATTATTGCCACCAATATTGTAGGTTTCCCCTGGTTTCCCTTTGTGAATGACCACATCTAAAGCACTACAGTGATCGCCTACATACAACCAATCTCTCACATTTTGTCCATCTCCGTAAACCGGGAGTTGCTTGCCAATTAAGGCATTTATGCACATCAGAGGAATAAACTTTTCTGGAAATTGATAGGCACCGTAATTGTTAGAACAATTTGTGATAATATTAGGTAAGCCGTAGGTGTGGTGATAGGCTCGCAGTAGGTGGTCGCTGCCCGCTTTAGAAGCAGAATAGGGACTATTCGGCGCGTAAGGCATGGTTTCCGTAAAGGCCGGATCTTCCGGACCGAGAGAACCGTAGACTTCATCTGTGGAAACATGCAGGAATGTTCCCCTCCCCTCTAAGGTCGGAAAATGGTGGCGAAATGCTTCTAGTAAGGTAAAGGTGCCCACTACGTTGGTTTGAATGAAAGCCCCTGGCCCGAAAATTGAGCGATCGACGTGGGATTCGGCGGCAAAATGGGCTATAGTATCGATATTTTCTGACTCTAGCAGGCTATCCACTAAGGCCCGATCGCCTATATCCCCCTGGACGAAGCGAAAATTATCTTTTGTTGACAATGAGGCTAAATTTTGTCTGTTCCCAGCATAAGTGAGGGCATCTAAGACCACTACCCGGTCTGACTCATAGCGATCGCACCAATAATGGACAAAATTGGAGCCAATAAATCCTGCGCCTCCCGTTACCAATAGCCGACGAGGTTCTCTTAATCCCACCTTTTTCTCCCGATTTTTCCGGAACGGTACATCAATCAATAGTAGCTTCTTCTAAAATGAGCTGTAAAGCTGCCTGCATTTTTGCAGGCGTAGTCGTCGCCGTACCAAAGTCACGGACTACTATACTCGCTGCCAAATTTCCCAACACCGCTGCTTCCCAAAAGGATGCCCCTGCTATCAATGCTAATGTCAGGGCCGCTACCACCGTATCTCCCGCACCCGTTACGTCAAATACTTCCGTGCGGTTGAATGCCGGAATGTCCCATTGGCTTTGGACATCACTCCTTTCAAACAGGGTCATCCCTTGTTCACCGCGAGTAATTAACATTTGCTGTGCTTGAGTTAAGAAGAGCAAATCTTGACCAGCTTGAGATAAATCTTGCTCAGTGGCGATCGCATATCCGACAGCTTGTTCTGCTTCGGGCAAATTGGGAGTAAACAAACTGGCCCCAGCATAGCGCCTTAAATTCTTCTGGGTATCGACGATCGCCCGCTGGTGGGACAAAGCTGCTTCGATCGCTGGCGCAGTCAGCACCCCATCACCATAATCAGAACAGACTACCGCATCAACATTATCCAGTTCGGAACGGATATACTCAACTAACTGCAATTGTACCTCCAACTCAGGCAACCGATCCGACTTGCGATCGACCCGCACAATCTGCTGATTTACAGACTGACGGGCATGACCAGAAATGCGGGTTTTCGTCACCGTGGGGCGAGTTGCATCCACCAAAACGCCCTGATTATCAATTCCGGCAGCCTCAAAGATGCCGCACAGCGCTTTTCCCTGGTCATCGTTCCCCACCAGTCCCACTGCCTTCACCTGGGCGCCCAACTTAGCTAAATTGTAAACCGCATTTGCCCCACCGCCAGGGATTTGCTGCGTCGTTTCATGACGCAAAATCAATACAGGTGCTTCCCGAGAAATTCGTTCTACCTGACCTGTGAGAAATTCATCCAGAGTCAAATCTCCCACCACGAGGACTCGTCCCTGGTGAAAGCGGTCTATCAGGGCCAATAAACGATCGGCTTGAGAATGTAGCCTCCTCACAAAATCAGCATCAAGATTCATTTGTCATTTGTCCATATCGTCGGGCGGGCGTCTCGCCTGCCCGGGGGCGTTTTTACTGGCCACTGGCCGCAGTACCTGCACAGCTATCACTGTGGGAAAATTTAATTTCCAGCAGGTAAGCCTTGTACTCGCCAGATGCTGCAAAATCATAGCTGCTGGCAGCATCCATAGCAATATCATTTAAAAGAGCATATCCCGTACTCTCGATCGTCTCTGGCCGGGATGATATTTTCCCCTCTGGGTCTACCAATACCCCAACTGTGGCATCAGTAGCATTCTTGTCCAGTCCGATGCGGCAAGCCGCATCGGGATATGAGGCCGTTATTCGCTTTGGTTCCCACAATAGTTCTGGGTTGGACGCCACTTTTTGCTTGCATCTAACCATGCCTGGATGCTAGCTAGTGCTTCTGCTGGAGTTGTCGGGTTGTAGGCAAACTTCTGTTGCAACTGACGCAATGTCGCGATCGCCCGTTCTGGTATCTTTGCGACCTCCGAGGTCGGCGTTGTTTCCGGGGCTGAGACCATCAGCTTTGCTGCTACCGTTTCCGGCTGACTTTCTGCTGTTGCACCTTGAGGTGATGCCACCGTTTGAGAGGTTGCTGCTTCCTCTGAAGAGTCGTTACTAGCAAGCAGTTCTGCCCTATGAAGTGCAAGCATTCGTCATAATTCATCCAATGCCTGCTGGGGGATTTTCCCACGGTCCGCGGACGGCCCGAAAAATCAGCACAGCCTGCCCTCCTCCCCGCACCTGCTGAACCTTTGATTAGTTCTGGGCCCTATAAAAACTTCTGGTCTGGCTAGCGCTGCGCGCCGCAGCGCGATCGGGATGCGCTGCCGTTTCCGACTGTCTGGGCACGGGCGCTGCTGCCGATTTTTCCGGAACGGTAAAAGTCCCTGTAGGAATGCTAGATAATCCTAACTCTGTAGCTGCTTGGGTTTTCTGCTTGCAGCCGTTGCAATTCATCTATTGCCTGCTGGGGGATTTTTGTCAAACCTACTGCTTCTGGCTTTGGTGCAGCCCCGATTTCTCGGGCCGTCTGCGGACCGATTTTTCGGACCGTCCGCGGGCCGATCGCCCTTTGAGCTTCTACTAGTGGCATCAACTCTACCGTAGTACCCGTTGGGATGCCAGCCGCCACGGTACCCCCCTAGGATTCAAGACCCTAATCAAGCCAAGTAAAAAATCCATTGAGAAGCATAAAGAGCAACTATCCCAGATAGTCCGTCGCCATAAATCGGCACCACAGACAACTCTGATAGCCAAACT
>JACOMV010000356.1 GCA_014324065.1 Hormoscilla sp. SP12CHS1
CTGATGGGAACAAATACGTTTAAGAACTGGTTTACTAAATGCTGTTATTGTACTAATTAAATAGCGAACAAGCTGTATTCTTCCGAGATTGCGATCGCATGTTTAGTTATCATATACAACCATCATTCTTGAAAGGGTTGGCTCAGAATAATAACAGGAGCAATGGTCTAGATGCTATTGACGATAATAATGAAAACACAAAGCTTCTAAAAATACCTGGATTTGAAGATGGAAACTTTTATAAAATACTATGTCATTTTAAAGAGAAAGAAGAACATACCTTTGCCAGATTTACTGCTTTGATGAGGCGTTTGGAAAGGAGCTTTCATGGGATTATATCTGATCCAAAACATGGGGGACTAATTTGGCTTGGCAGTTTGACTTAGGACGGAATGTCCAACTTCTTGATGAATTTTCGCCCGATGTAGTTTCCGATGGTTTGCTGAAAGCAGCAGCGATAAGTTTACTAGTATCCTTGCAAAATTCGCCAGCTCTGATGTTAGAAGAAATCGAAAACGGCATAAATCCAGGAAATATTCAAGAAGTGATGAATTGTATTTATCACTTCTCACAGTCCTTCTGTATTGCGATAATTTTCCGGTCGCATCGACTGCGTGTACACATTTCGGATCGATAAACGGAGCTTCCAAAGTGACGTTAGGAACTTGAATGACGCCCTCGATATGCTAGTCGGGATCGGCACCCTAGAAGGTGAAATAATAGATGATGAAGTGACCGGAAAGCGAAGGGTAAAAATCCCTAAATATAAACTAGCAGAGCTATGGTATTCAGGCATAATTGGGTAAAATTAGATGAGCAAGAGAAATATAGGTATTGTCGGGGATGGAGCCTAAGTCTTCCCCTACGGTTTCATCCCTTAAGAAGACTTTCAGGTTTGTCTCGGCTAATTCACCTGATATAGTTGGAGAAATGGTGTTGATGAGACCGTCGCTGCTATCTGCACCCAGGTTGGGGGATACGATTAGGTTACTCGGCGCTGCTGGTGCTGTTAAGTCTAGTACCCAGCTTTGGGATAGACTATTGCTTCCCTGGTTGCTAGCTAGATCGAAGATGCCACTCCCTTCTGTTCCCTGTAATTCACTCAGTCCCCCCGATCGCGTAGCTGGACATGTTTGAAGGAAGCGTCGCTGTCCGAACCCTAAAGGGTCCGGCTACACGAACAAAGCCCCAGCTCCCCGGGTAACGCCCCCTCCGCTGCGCAGGGGCTATGCCTTGCAGGCTTGACTCTAACAACCAACTGGCCACGGCAGTGTCATTTTAGAGATGCACATTGCTCCCCCCGATCGCCAAAAAACATTTGTGGGATATGAGAAACCCGGTAACTCTTAACTTACCGAGTTTCTGGGATTTTTCGAGTCAGGGCCATGACTACCTATTGCCTGGCAGGCAGAAAAAGAGCAGAGGGCTACTGGTAATTCCTCTCGAACTCTCTGGCGGTTACAGCCGCTTACTTTTATGCTAAGATTATACAGTTGGATGCTATAATCTCAATAGACCACTTGAATTCTCAAAAGCTGCTCAATGACCACGATCGTAGTTACACCAGAAGAAATTGCTGATTTCCGCTCTGAATTTGCAAACTACCCAGATGCATCATTCAGAGAGGAAGCATTAAAAGAGCTTGAAGTTGTCGAGAAATGTAAAGGAGATTTGGAAATAGCGACAAGAGTGCTAGCAAGACGGGCTAAAGAACCAATCCTGAAAGCAGATTCTCCCTTTGAGAACTTACTTGAGAAAGCCCGCGAAATTCTCTGTAAACCTGAAATTATAGTCCACAACTTCAGTCTATCCCAATTAAAAGAAAAATGCACCAACTACGAAAGGAGCGATCGCAACTCTTACAATCTTTATTAAAACTCGATCGCGATAAGGAGCAAATCATACCCCCTGTTGTCAAAATTTTCGTATAACAGGTATTCCAGTCTCTTCTACACCAGGCGATCGCGCCAGGTAAAAAGAGCGATCGGCCTCAAAATATATTCGGGTGTTGGAATTAAGAAACCCGGTTTTTTGCTCATACCGGGTTAGATGGCCACCAATGAATTAACCGCCGCCAAGGCACCAGATGGGAGACTCAGACTAAATAAACTCAACGTGTTGGCACATAGATTCCGAAGTTTGAACCTCCCAAATATTAACAAGAGACTTGACAATTTCCCCAATACTTCTACTTTGCTGGTGGCAATAGACAATCCCCCGCCTGTTCCGCCCCGCGTCGCGGGCCAGGAGGCTAATTGACTAATTGATAATGGTAATGGTGCAAGATCTCAGGTACATCTCAATGCATGTAATTTAGCTCCTGCGCAGCGGAGGGGGCGTTACCCGGGGAGCTGGGGCTTTGTTCCTGTAGCCGGGCCCTTTAGGGTTCGGTATGAGATGCACCCGTCTCAAACCATCCGCGATCGCCCTCTCAACGCTCTCATCCAAGTGAAATTTAATTTTGTCCGCCATCATCAAATCTCCTAATATTTAGGAATTTTCGATGGAATTTAAGCTTGCATTTCCCTCACCAAATCTTCATCCTCTTGCATTTGCCGTCGGATTTCGTGGAAATGATCGTGGTAGTAAGCCAAAGCTGCATAAACATCCGCCAAAGTAATAGTTGGATATCGAGACACGATTTCATCCCCTTTTGTTCGTGCCAAACTACCACATCTTGGACTCGAATTCGATGTCCGGCAATTCGTGATCGGCCACCGCAAACGCCGGGAGTAACCTCAATATGTTTGGATGTTACCGTTGTCATAGACCTAATTTGAGTTAACTTGACAAAATCCATTATAACACAACTTATTTTAACTTTTGATTTTCACCCCTGCCAGCTATGTTGCCAACCATGCGGCTATCGCGCCAGGCAAAAAGAGCGATCGCCGCCATTATTTTCGGAGAGATCGTTATGGAACAATATTAATTATTTTACAAACAAACTGGAATCAACCTTAAAAAATTTACCCAAAATTTCAGCCAATTCGGCGCTAATCTTACCCCCACCATTAACCAACTCAAGGGCAACATCTTCGTCACCAACAACCTCCACCAAATCTTCTGGTTGTACCTTTTGCTGTTCCATCAAAAACAGTAACATTGAATGAGGAGTCGATGCGGAACCAGGACGATAAAAATTATCCTCAAATTTTTCAATTAAAACAATCAATAACTCATAGAGAGCATCCTCTTCAGGAGTGCGATCGTGAATGTGCATTAACTCCTCGACAACTGCCAGTGCTCGTTCGTTTTCCTCCTCGGTTTTAATTAATTTAGGCTGGTATTTTACCAATAATGTGGTATACTTTTGAGAGCTAAAAGTAAGGGTCATTTTTCCAATACTCCTTGTCGTATTCTGCATGAGTAAGAACGTATTTAATGTAAATTAATTGCCGTTGGTAATCTATGCTAACAATTAAGCGATATTGATTACCCTTAATATTAAATACTGTAAAATTACCAACAGTCTCAGCCGTGGGAAAAACACATTGCACCTCAATCAAATTTGACCAATTAGCCTTGCTGGCAACTTTATACCAGTTATCCAAAGGCTCGTTGCAATCGTTATGGCTGCGAGCATATTCCCTTAAACGTCGATAGCTAATAACGTGCATTTGTTAATGAGGAAAACAACTAATTATAGCAGTTAACAGACAGAAATAAATCCACAAAAATATTTATTCCTCCTGAGGAAATCGCCACATTTAGAAGTTCGATCGCAATAAACGAGGGAACCAATAACAATTGCTTGCCAGTGAGATTGCTTCAAAAAGGCCACGTACTCAATGCTATTAATAGTATCTGCGATCTCCTCCGGCACTTCTTGGAACCGCACTTCCAAGACTTCCACCACCGACTCGCGGGCACTTCGCAAAGCTTCCTGTTGGACTTGCATGGCCCGTATTTCAATCTGACTCAGTAAAGGCATTTTGCCCTCCTCGGTATAACTTTCGACTTGCAGATCCTTTACGGCGAAGCGTCCGTCATGTAGAATGCTGTAGTATTAGATTAGTCATATGATACCTTACCGCTGCGGAAAGTCTCGTTCATATTTGAGAAAATTAACCATGTTCAAGGCGTGGTGAAGAAAAAGTAATCTAGCCCTCGATGTCTCGGGAGTAGTGCGAATAGCGCTCTCCCGAGATATCGAAGCAGGCGGGTATGGAATGTGTAGCCCGTTTCCAGAGATGCCCACCCCTAGGGTGGGCACTCTCGGAAACGGCCGGACCATGCACGGGTTCGGGGGTGGTGAGGAAAAAGTAATCTATAATAGAGGTATCGCAAGATATTCAAACAGGTGCAGATAAAATGGATTGGCAAGAAGTAGCAGGTAACTGGGTATTAACTCCCCGTCGCCCGATCGGGATAGTACATTTTCTTGGAGGGGCCTTCGCCGCCCCAGCTCCCCAACTCACCTATCGCTGGTTACTGGAAGCCCTGGCTCAAAAGCGCTATCTGGTAGTGGCGACGCCCTTTGTGCAGACACTCGACCATAACGAGATCGCCCTTGAAGTCCTCAAAGCCTTTGAGACAACCACCGAACGCTTAAAAAAATCAGCCACGTTATCCAAAGCCTATCTTCCCATATACGGAGTCGGACACAGCCTGGGTTCCAAGCTGCATCTGCTCATTGGTAGCCTATTTGAGGTATCTCGTGCGGGAAATATCCTCATGTGCTATAATAATCACCCCGCCCGTCGGGCTATCCCCTTGGTCGAGCAACTCAACTTAACCCCAGCTTTCAATATCGAGTTTACCCCAACACCGGTAGAAACTAACCAGCTAATCGCTCAAGAGTACAGCATCCGCCGCAATTTGCTGATCGAATTCCAGAACGATGATATTGACCAAACGGCTAGCTTAATGGACATATTGCAAAAACGCTTTGGCAATATGGTTGCCAATCTTACCCTACCCGGAACCCATATAACACCTTTAGGTCAAGATGTCAACTGGCAAGCAGGAAGAGAATTTACGCCGCTGGATGCAGTAGGCCAGTGGGTGAAGCAAGAATTCTTATATAAAGATTTAAATCAGCTGTTGCGGGAAATGAGCCGCTGGCTAAATCCCGTTTTGCCCGTTTGACTAGAATTAGTCAAGTGATTCAGTTCTGTCAGTTGTAATAGAGGTAGGTGTGAGATGTTTGGTGTCAAATATGAAGTATGAAGTATGAAGTACCTCCTTCGTAAGCGGAAAATTTTATCCTTAGTCCCCCCTAATAGCGTAGACAAAAAATGAGCGATCGCGACAAATCCAAAGAACAGCTAATTGAGGAATTGGCAGCACTGCGCCGAGAAGCAGCCGCACTGAAAATCACCAAACAAGCTTTCGATGCTCAAAATGAGCTAACTACTTCCTTATTACAGCTTGTTCGCTATTTAATTAGTACAATAACAGCATTTAGTAAACCAGTTCTTAAACGTATTTGTTCCCATC
>JACOMV010000357.1 GCA_014324065.1 Hormoscilla sp. SP12CHS1
AGCTCCAAGGGTTACTAAATAGGTCATGGTCCGCGAAGATGATAGCGGTACGGCAGGTAACACAACAAAACCAGGGAAAGAAGACGGCTGGTGTGGATGGTGCTCTCGCACTAACTCCAAAGAAACGTCAGGAACTGGTAGGTCAACTCAAAATCACAAAAAAGGCTAAGGCAAAACCAACCCGACGGGTCTGGATACCAAAGCCTGGGAGAGAGGAGAAGCGGCCATTGGGAATACCGACGATACGTGACCGCGCATTGCAAGGAGTAGTCAAGATTACGTTAGAACCCGAATGGGAAGCGTATATGGAGGCCAACTCATACGGATTTAGACCAGGTAGAGGATGTCACGATGCAATCGAAGCGATATTCAACAACATCAAACAGAAGCCAAAATGGGTACTAGATGCAGATATCGCCAAATGTTTCGACAAGATTGACCATTCAGCGCTCCTGAACAAATTGAATAACACATCATCAATCCGTAGACAAATACGGGCATGGTTAAAAGCCGGGGTGATGGACCAAGGAACGTGGCAGGATACAGACACCGGCACTCCACAGGGAGGAGTAATATCCCCGTTACTGGCTAATATAGCCCTGCATGGATTAGAGAAGGAATTCATGAGTCTCGTCCGAAAAAAAAGGGAAAAGGAAAAACTGACAGTAGTCAGATATGCCGATGACTTTGTGGTAATGCACGATGACCGGTCAATGATTGAACAAGCAAAAGGAGTAGTCGAGCAATGGTTGATGGGGATAGGACTAAGGCTAAAAGCCGAGAAAACCAAGATATCCCACACACTGGAAGGAGAAGACCCCGGATTTGACTTCTTGGGAATCAACATACGCCAGTACAAGGTGGGGAAATACAGAAGCGGCAAATTAACCAACAGTCCCTTCCAGGTTACTAGCCCTATTTTGTGCTTGCAGGCGTCGCAATTCATCTATTGCCTGCTGGGGAATTTTTTCTGGCAGCGGTCCTACAACTCTCAGGGCCGAAGCCACAGGTAGTCCCTCAAATGCTGACCTTCCAGACTGTATGCTCCGGGAACCCGGAGCTGTACGGTCCGCAGACGGTCCGAAAAATCGGGAAAAATCTGGAAATTGCTGGGGACTCATAACAGATGGTTCCACTTAAAGCAACTGACTGAAAGGTGATTTCACCCCTGGCGGTCTGTATGCTTGCAGGTCAGTAGCTAACGGCAGTTGACTCGTCCTACTCCGATTTTTCCGGAACGGTTCGACTTGCAGGTCTGGTGGTAGAGGCAATTGCCCGACCGTACCGCTATTTATCTCTGGTGGTAGAGGCAATTGTCTGGGCCGATTTTTCGGACCGTCCGCGGGCCGATCGCGATCGATTTGCAGCTGAGACAGTATTGGCTCCGATGATGTTATCGGTGGCAAGGACGAGAGATCTATGTAAGATGGTATTGGTGGTAGCGGCGGCAGGTTCAGGGAAGGTAACTCTGGAGTTGACGGTGGCGGGACTCCAGCAGATGACGATCTTGACGGGGTGCCTAAGTCCGTCCATGACTGTGGCAGTGAGTTTGCCAACAGATCGTTGGATAGCGTTGTTGGTGGCAGTGGCTGATAAAGTTTTGGCAGACGATCCTGTTGTGCAGCTGTTAACTCCAGCAGATTTACCTCTCTTGTTGTCTGCTGCTCTTCTCCCGTCCCAGAAATCATCTGTAGCACCACCCCCAATAGTCCGTGGACTCCGAGCGATACTAGGGTTGCTATCCAAGGAGTTAAGTTGGGTGACTTCTGGCCAGAATTTGATCAATAATTCATAGTCGATATACAGCGCGATCGCTTGCGAGTAATCAGGCTTTTCCTATCGTAGGACCGGCGTCTTGCCTGTCCGGGGCTTTGTCAATTTTCAGTTGCGATTCACAATTAGCACAGAGAAGTAGGACAGTTTTAGCTGGGGGCGCGATCCTAAATCATTATACAGCCTTTGGTCTGGCCATGTCGCGCGTTCCACTACATAAGCCTTCTCTAGCAGTTTTCGCCTGTGTAACACCTTCCAAACTTGAGGGTAGACCGAACTAACTTTCATCAGCACCACCACATCTGCCCAGTTTAAGACATTTTCCAATTCTTCTACAGCATAGAGGGCTGGCAGGATTGCTAGACGCCGATCCCCCATCGTTAAGGGGATGCCCGCCGCCGCTGCTGCGGCCATCGGCGAACTGATTCCCGGTACCAACTGGATGTTTACGGCCCTATGGAGTTGCTGCATGCAGTTAGCCAGGTAGTTGAATGTACTATAAAAACTGATATCCCCTTCACAGACAAAGGCGACATCTTGTCCTTGCTGGAGATATGGCAATATTTGTCTAGCGCCCTCTTGCCAAGCCTGACTTAAAACTGCCCGATCCTGAACGTAGGGAAACTTCAACGGCAGCTGTATTTGTTCCGCACCCAGCCATTGTGATATAATCTGCTCTGCCATGCCAGATTTGGAGGAAACCCCCGCTGGATAGGCGACAACTGGCACCCTTTGCAGCAGTCGCAACCCCTTCAGGGTGATTAATTCTGGATCCCCTGGACCGACTCCTATCCCGTATAAAATACCTAATTGCACCAGTGTTAATTAATAATTGTTCATTGCTAATTGTCACTTCAGTGCTTCCAGGTTTGTAGTAAGCACTTCAGCTTAATTGCAAGGAAAGCGATATTGCCAGAGTAATAAGTAGTTAGACAAAAATAATTGCACATAGCCATGGGCGACATGCCCCGGATATGGAGACTAGCGCAAGAGTGTGTGTGAAATTAATTTTGTCCATGTACTTAGCAGTTTCCCATCTGGGGTGGCAGGAACGGCCAGGGCACCGGTCTTCTGTGTGCCAAGTACCCTGAGACAAGAGTTCTGGCAGAGATAGCACCGTTGGGTAACCGAAGAATCTTGGCTTCAAAGCCAAATTTGCGTCCTTGGTAGGACATGCGTTGTTTCAGCAGTTGTGGGGGTTCCCGTTCTAGTGGCATATTCCGAGTATAGATCGTAAGGCGGATCGCCCTTCTGTGCTATTAAATCATCATATAACAATATTTCCCAGTTTTAACTTCTCCCTTGCTACTGTGTTTCCGGGTAGGGAGATGTCTCCTAGGGCTTCGATGCACTCGGGACGACCTGACGAAACTGTGGCGTTCGACAAGCAAGAAACCCGGTCCTTTACTCAATTTCTTAACTCAAAACTTCAAAATGGCCGGTGTCCTATCCTTGAATAATAGCACTGACCGTAGGACTCCAAAGTCCAGTTTTGCCCCGCTTATTCACCCAGCGTAACATATAATGAGCAGTTTTGCCAGCATCAACTCCCTGATAGGCGATTTTAAAAGGAGTGGATGTATTAGTTCCCAAGAACTTTAACTCGCTACTGGGGTCAGTGGGCGGGGCATCTCCCAATTTAACCCATATTTTGCAACCGAATACCCCAGCAGGTTTCCTCCGACGCTGGCTTTCTTCGTCCACAAAATGAATCACGTGCTGAAAGCGATCTTTTATATCTACCTGCCCCAAGGGTCGAGAAGAGGGAGTCCCAACACTGGTTCTTTGTGTCTGCGACGCTGTAATTTTCAGAGCCTCACGAACCTCATCGGTGACCATGGGGTTAACTTGCAGCCGTGGAGTCACCTGGCGGAGCAAAAACTCTGAACTTTTGCGAGAATTATCTTTACCGCGACAAGCGCTTTGGGCAGCTATTTGAGCGGCTCGGTGGTTGGTATAGGCGGTTTCCCAAGCAGTTTGGCGGCTCTTTAGTGCGGCTAATTCCTCTGGAATCAATCCCAATTTATCGGTTGGACAACCCCGTTCCCCTGCGCAATTGCAGAAGTTCGTGTTGGTTTGGTCTTCGGTGAGGCGGCGGCGGTGTCTGTTGGGTGCCCACTTTTGTCCCCGGTTTTCCCGTTTCCATCAACCGCTTGGCCACCCCAAAGTCAATCAGTACGAATTTCCCATCCCGCTTTCGCTGCAAAATATTTGTTGGTTTAATTTAATATCTCGGTGAACTGCATCCCGATTGTGGACAAATTGGAGGACAGGTAGTATACCCCATTTGCTTCAATGCTATATACTTAAGTATTCCTTAGATTTTGCCAATTGTGTTCTGAGTCCGATAGAAATTTACACAACGCAACTATATGGGATGTTTCCCTACCCTGAGGGAATTTCTATTACCCCTGAGTAGATCGCCCCTATGCTAAGTCAAGTGCCTAGTACGCAACGCCGCAAATAAATCGGATAATCATGTTGGCCCAGACTGCTCCAACATGAGGCATAGCTGAAACCC
>JACOMV010000358.1 GCA_014324065.1 Hormoscilla sp. SP12CHS1
TAGCTGAATTGGGTCTGCATTGAGTATAGCTCTAGTTTAGCACAAAAATGTTCTACTTGTTTCCTGAACAAGCTGTACCGGAGATGTAAAATACAACCAAAACCGAATCTTTAATAGTTTTTCACTCTCGATTGAGAGACTGTTGTCCGGAACTTTAATTTTGAACATAGGTCTCTTATGATGACCGACAATCAACATATACTTTTCCATTTCTGCAATATCGAAGGCTGATTCTAGAGGGATTTCGAGATACGGTACTATTCTGATAATCTTGCTATAACTTAATGCCAACTTATCAGATTTTCCCAGAAACTCACTAGGCGCAGACAGTTAACCTACAGCTACTTGACTGCCAACAGATATTCTTCTGTCTCTCAGGCTAACTAACCAAAAGACAATCAGGTGTTCCTTTAATTTAAGTTGGCACTCTCGGGTAATCCGATCGGACACATTAGATTCCAAATTATTACGGCTTAATTTTAATTCCTGAAATAGCGTCATTGACTTCTCGAATATAACCATCTCCAGACTACCTGAAGCCATTTCGTTCAGAAGCAAACGTATCCCATGAGTAAAAGAAGCAATCTGCTTTCGTTCTAATCCTAGTTTTGACTGAAAACTTCGAGCGGTCTGTCCTCCATAAATTTCATTTAGAAACGTACATATACCGAGTAAAATTTTCTGCGGTACCTGAAGAATAACCCCATCTGATTTCCACTGAATTAACTGAAAAAATTGACTATCATACTGCGTAAATTTATCCAGCTTAAATTGCTCAATAATACCGCCAATATTTATACCTAATTTGAGAGTTTCACTTTTGGATATTCCTTGAATTATTTGCTCATCAAAAGCTGAGTCTCTGATTTTTTCGTATCCTTCAATTAAAGAATACTTTAACAAGAATAATTCCGGAATTCCAAACTGTATTTGAGCATTATTTATGCTATAATTGATAATTTTCATAGTTAAAAATTGGTATATTTGGTAAAGCCGTCCTTGGTAAGATAATCGAGCAAGGGTTCAGTAGACGCTATAGCAGTAGGTGGATACTCCCATTCCATGTCAGGACCTAGAGGAGGGCTGATGAGAACAATTCCCCTTTCAAAATATACTAAAGCTTCTGCACCACCCGGACGTTCCCATAACTCGGTACGATCGCTACCATAAATCTCATCAAGCATAACTCTTAGCTCGAATTCATCACGTACTCCCAAATGACGTAAACGTTCGGCAATTTCTTCAGTAGTTTTTGCCATAATGTGCTCTATAATTGCTGCAACTAAGTATGGTCCCCAATCCCAATCGCTGTCTGACAAAGTATTATGAACGAGAATAGCCGTCTTATCAACAAAATCGCCGAGAACAAAGAAAGTATCAATCTCCCCAACATCTAGATCGCAAGATCGTCGAGGGGGCGATCCGCAAGCACCACATCCTCTAATTTGACTGTTGGCTATCACGATTTTGGCGCAACCTTCAATTAGTATACCACAAGAGTGACTACTCGTATTGCTGGGGGTGCATCTCTGAGAGCGCAAAAATCTTAATGTCGTAGGTTGGGTCTCCGCACGAAACCCAACCCGCGATATGTTGTTGGTGCTGGACTTGTTGGGTTGTCAACCCAACCTACGAATGTCATGCATTGAGATGCACCCTATTGCTGGCGTAATTTTCACCGAAATTACTAGCTGTACAGCTATGTAAGCTGCCTTAGCCTAAGCGTAACCCATCGCTACCTGTAGCATCTGGTGGGCACTGCCCACCCTACGGTATACTAGATTATACTACCTGTAGCATCTGGTGGGCACTGGCCACTGCTTCCTGCGAGCGATCGCGTAAGATCGGGTAATTCGCCAACAGAATCCTTGAGCGTGGGGCCCGCCAACTTTTTGTCACCTCAGGGTGCGGGCTGGCCTGACTCTAAACTACAATAACGATCGCCTATATAGGAGGGAAAAGGATGCGACTGTCTCAAATGCTGTTCTACACATTGCGGGAAGATCCAGCGGAAGCGGAAATTCCCAGTCACAAGCTACTATTGCGAGCCGGTTATATCCGTCGTATCGGTAGCGGTATCTACGCCTATCTGCCCCTCATGTGGCGGGTGCTGCAAAAAGTATCCCAGATAGTGCGGGAGGAAATGAACGCCACGGGGGCTCAAGAATGTCTCCTGCCCCAGTTACAACCGGCTGACTTGTGGCGAGAATCGGGGCGCTGGGATACCTACACTCAAGCTGAAGGGATCATGTTCGCCTTCACGGACCGACAAGAACGGGAATTGGGATTGGGACCTACCCATGAAGAGGTGATTACTACCATTGCTAAGGACACGATCCGTTCTTACCGCCAATTGCCCGTACATCTGTACCAAATTCAAACCAAGTTCCGAGATGAAATTCGCCCACGTTTCGGGTTAATGCGGGGACGGGAATTTATCATGAAGGATGGCTATTCCTTCCATAGGGATGTAGAAAGCCTGAAAAAAACTTATCAAGATATGGATCGCGCCTATCGGAATACGATCCGTCGGTGCGGTTTGGCCTTCCAAGCAGTGCAGGCCGACTCGGGGGCGATCGGGGGTGGGGTTTCCCAAGAGTTTATGATCCTGGCAGATGCGGGGGAAGATGAGGTGCTGTACACTGCGGACGATAAGTATGCTGCCAATGTGGAAAAGGCGGTATCTCTGCCACCTGATGCGAAACCCTCTCCGTTTACAACCTATGAAAAATTGGAGACCCCTGATAGTGAGACGATCGAGAAGCTGTGTAAATTCCTCAAGTGCGATCCGACGAATGTGGTGAAAAACGTCCTGTACCAGGTAGTTTACGATAATGGCATGACAGTCCTAGTCCTAGTAAACATCCGGGGAGACCAAGATGTGAATGAGGTGAAGTTGTTTAACGAGTTGACAGCCCTAGCAGGCCAGTATAATGCTAAAACTGTCTTAGCTTTAACAGTGCCGGACGCGGAAGCTCAACAAAAATGGGCCGCTAAACCCCTGCCCTTGGGTTATATCGATCCAGCATTGCCAGATGATTATATCAGTACAATGAAGAATGTCGCGCCCAAGTTTTTGCGGTTGGCAGACAAGACAGCAGTTGAACTGAAAAATTTCGTCACGGGTGCGAATGAGTCGGGTTATCATGTAGTTGGGGCCAATTGGGACGAGCAATTCGATTTGCCACCAGGAGTGGCAGACATGCGAACTGCTTCTTCGGGCGATCGGGCAATTCACGACCCCAGTCAAACCCTGCAAACTGCCAGAGGTATTGAAGCGGGGCATATTTTCCAACTGGGGACAAAATACTCTCAAGCGATGAATGCTACCTACACTAGCGAACAAGGAGAAGAATTGCCTTTCTACATGGGGTGTTACGGGGTAGGAGTTTCCCGTGTGGCGCAAGCGGCAGTAGAGCAATCTTTCGACAAAGATGGGATTATCTGGCCAGTCGCGATCGCCCCCTATCAGGCGATCGTCTGCGTTCCCAATATCGCCGACCCTCAACAACTGGAAACGGCGGAAAAACTCTACGCCGAACTAAATCAAGCGGGTGTAGAAACCCTACTAGATGACCGCAATGAACGGGCTGGGGTAAAATTAAAAGATGCCGATTTAATTGGCATTCCCTATCGGGTTGTCACCGGGCGATCGCTTTCCCAAGGTAAGGTAGAAGTGGTGGAACGATCGACAAAGAAGTCTGAAAAGATTGCGCTCGAGCAAGTCGTGTCTACCTTAAAACAGCGAATAGATGCCGCTTTGGAGCACTAGGAAAAACGGGAGATCGATCTGCTGGAATTAAGAAACCCGGGTTTCTGGGCTAGGGGTGGTGCATCTCACTTTTGCAATATGTCAATAATACTTACTATTTGCAAATATCAAACTATCCCATCCCTCGTTCCCTGCCAGAGACAGGGAACGGAATTTCGAGGCTCTGCCTCTAACTTTTTCGATCGGCTATATTCACAAATATGAGATGCACCCGGGTGAAGTAATGTGGTAGGTTGGGTTGAGGCACGAAACCCAACCAATACTTCATCGTTTTACTGGTTTGTTTGACGTTTGTTACCCAACGGACAAAGAGCAAATGGGAGATGCTATCAAATTAATCTGTACAATTAATAATGTACAATTAACAATGTACAATGGGTGTGGTCTTGCGCCCGTTGGTACTCGGCCTCCCCGCCCGAACCCGTTCCCAGGCCGGTGTCTGGAGCATGCCGATCGCGGCAGCGCGGCGCCAGCCGTGTCCTTC